>JAUWLH010000077.1 GCA_030613835.1 Candidatus Bathyarchaeota archaeon
CATACGCCGTTGTTGCCCCGACCGCCTGATCCACGACCGCCAAACTGGCCGCCGCTTCCCTGACCGTCACGAGACATCTTTCCGTATCCGCCACCCTGTCCACCGACATGGGGGCCGCTCCACAGAGGGGCTTCGATTCCCCATGACTCCAGCATTTCTGCTTTCATGGCCGGAATCTCCTCATGACTCGCACCAGCCTCATACATCAACTGAGTCTCATCATAAAGGGCAGTTCTCTGCTCCTCAGAGAGCTGACCCCAGAAACCCCTACCGTTCAAGACCCCAAGCCCAGAGCCATCACATACTAGATCCTCAACGATAACTGAGTCCTGAGCTACCGCGAAACCGATCCCACCCACAACTATTCCTATCACGACCAGTAAGCCGAGAAGTGTTATTCCTTTTCTTGTATTCATTTCTTGTTTACCGAGCAAAACATCCCCAAAGCGCTTATAAACGGTTTTTCAAGATTAACCCCGAGTTACTCCCAAATCATTATGAAATTAATCCCAATTTACATGGGTTAATCGAAGACGTTTTTATGTGAAAACACGGTAATTGGTGTATATTGAAGCCGACTCGATCAAAGTATTTCACGCATATTATCCAGTGGATGATCGGTGGGACTCGTGGTGGCTATAACAGGGCCAGGCTTATCAACGCGATACATGAAGACCCTCGGAACGCTCATCAGTTGAGCCAGGAGCTGGGTCTGGATTATAGCACAATACGTCACCACTTGGAGGCTTTGGAGAAGAACGGTTTGGTTACTTCGCTTGGTGACGGGTATGGTGTGATGTATTTTTTGAGTGATGATTTGTTGGATAATATTGGTTTTTTTATGGAGATTTGGGTGAGAATTGGGAATAAGAAGAAAAAGGGCGGTGTGGGGTTGAAGGATGATGAGTGAGAACCGGGTGATCGTTGCCATATTTCTTGGCGCGTTGTTTGTCGGGGTGTTTGCTTTCTTTGCCTCGTCGTCGATTGAGATACACGGTGGTAGAGGTATGGGTGGGGGCAATATGGTGGGTGACTTTGAGGTTTATTATTCGTTGAAGGCGGTGTTGGCTAGTGTGAACGCGTTTTTGTTGGTTAGTTTGTCGGTGATTTATGTTCGGGTGTACAGGGAGACTGGGTTGGAGTTTTCGTTGGGGATGGTTGTGTTTTCTGTGGCTTTGTTGTTTTATGCGTTGGTTTCGAATCCTTTGTTGGTTAGATACGCTGGGTTTATGGGCTCAGGTCTCGGGCCATTCGCCATGTTACCTGACCTATTCACATGCATCGCATCAACTACACTACTCTACTTAACTAGGTGATGGGAATCTCCCCACTTGGGAAAATAGAAGATTTGTGAGCGTTTCCACTCCTCTTATCGCTTCGTTTGCCTCATTTTGTCGCCCTTCAAGGCTAGAACGGAATATTATAGGGTCATAGGGTATTGTTGCTGACGGCCTTAGTCCTTCCTTTCTGAGCATATCTTTTAGAATTGGCTCCAATTCCTCGGTCATTTTGTTGATTACTATGTGCAATGGTTTACCGATCCTTCTTGCTTCTGTGTTTAGCAGCTTGGCGATCGCCACGCTCTCGGCCGTTGGATCTACAACAACCACGATAGCGTCTATGCCCTCCTCTATCCCACGGCCGAGGTGCTCGACACCAGCCTCTGTGTCCACAATTAGGTGTTCACCTTCATCAAGTACAATCCGTTTCAGCAGTTCTTTTGATAAGAACCCATAAGGACAGGCGCAACCCTCTCCAAACTCTTCGATCTTACCGACTGAGGCGAAACGTATTCCTTCTTTGGTCAGTTTTAGATAATCCTCGGGTAATTCACTTAGTTTTATCTTTTCATGCTCCACAATTTGTTGTTTGAGCAGTTTCCTTCCACCGAAGAAATTGCCCAAAGTGTCAGGAGCTTCAACGCCGAATGTTTTTGACAACAACCTGTTGGACTCGTCCGCATCGAGGACATATACGATACCAGTTTCCACTATCTTTTTTGCGATTAGAACGCTTATTGCAGATTTTCCTGAGCCGCCTTTGCCACAAACTAGGATTTTCATTTCACGTTAGGACGGGATGTAGAATAAAAATAATGTGACTTTTCAGTAATTATAATATTAACCCAAATATCGCTCGCGTACAAGCTGAACCGGGAGGCCTCTATTGGCTCAAGTATTTGGTCTGAATTCTGGAAAATATGATTTTCGAGGGTCGAATCTAATCTATAATGGATGGATCCACTAAACGAGTATCTTATCCACAATTCACGCTAGAATTATCGTTCTTGTTTCTCGTCAAGTGGGTCTAGCTGCCTGTATTTTTTGTGTGGGTGCCTTTTCTTGAACTCTTTCACGGCAACTGTCTTGGATTCCGCCTCTATCGTTAAAATGATGTACCGCGTGTCCAGACTGGACCAGTACTCGAAATCATATCTCATTATCGTATCCCCACATGTATCCTTCATTTGGTCAAGTTGAGTTTTATAGTCATCGACAATGCCAGACTCCATGATTTTATCCGACCCCTTGCGGACCAGTTTGGTCTCCAAGAAATACGAGTGTTCAAGCCTCTTACCATGAACCTGTCCTCGATATTTAGATAGGAAGGGGGTCCAACCTGAGCTGGGCGCGGTAGAATAGAGGCCAACATGGGGAAGAGGGGGGGGGGTGCCAACACCAGAGACCGAAACCAAGCCTATTTCACGAAAAGAAGCTCCAGAACATCCCAGTTCCTGGCCGATTTATAGAAAAAACGGGTAGAGTAATCGGCAAATAACGACCAAAAGGTGATCCGTAAGCCTTCGTGCCCTTCTTCGGCCGGTGCCCAAGCCGTCTCTAGAGTCATTCAGCTCTGATTGTTTACGTGAGAGGATTGGTTTATTATCTGCGTTTCTCAATCAAGTGGCTGTGAAGCTTAAGCCTTTCAATCCAAGGGACATCTCCCTGTCCGATGATTTCATCGGTTTCCCATTAATACAAGACGAGCTGCGTGAGATCGTAGAATACCTCGAATACCTAACAAAGATAACTGAAGAAGGAAAAGATGAGATCAAGCGCATGCTGGTGGCCGCCGAGAGCGGATCACTATTCTTGGGCAGGACCGGGGCGGGGAAGACCCACGCCCTGCACTGTGTGGTCAACGAGGCAAAGAAGAAAGGCTACTACCCGGTCGACGGTAGCCTGATGCACGAGAAAGCGGTCATCGACCCCAAGGATGTCCGCGAGTTCTTCGATGCATGCCGGAAGCTAGCCGAGGAGAAGCCGCTACTCATCGTGTACGATGACGCCAGACAGCTCTTGGGGTCAAGGCACAGGGGAGGCGCGGAGTTCGATAACAACCACCAGCAGACGCGTCCCATGCTATCCGAGTTCAGGAGACAGCTAGACGGCTTACAGTACTACACCAACCCGGTTCACGTCATAGTGACCTCAGCCACGGTAATCTGGCACATAGACAGGCAGATCGCGCGCCGGTTCTCAAGGCACCTGCGGTTCCCAAGCCCGGAGGACGAGAGCAGGAAAGCTTTGTTCAATTACTACCTGGAAAAGTTCGGCCACGACCCGAGTACAGTTGACATCGAGACCCTTTCCTTCCTCATGGAGGGCGTCGTCTCAGGGAAGATCGAGGAGATCGTGTCAAAGGCGAGCTACAAGGCTGACATCAACGGCGGGTTGACCAACAAGATGCTGGTACGGCAGATCATCAGGTACCTCCAGGGCCCACCTTCCGACACATCACTGTCCCCAGAGAATAAGATCAACGTGGCGTATCACGAGTTCGGTGGCCACACATTGCCAGCATACGCCGTGGGGCTTGAGCCCATACTCGTCACCATTACACCGTCAGCGGACGGCTCATACGGGAGGAACTTCCATAGGCACTCCGATTCCATACCGCAGTCATCGGCGAGGTACCATTTCGCTAATGTTATCACCGGCATGGGCAGCACCGCCGTCTACCAGGAGTTTGAGAAGAGCAAAGAGGAGGGACGCATGAGCGACCTGACGGGCTCATCCAAGAGCGCCTTGAGCCTGTACGCACTGAAAAACCCCATGGTCAAGATGAGGATCGGAGAGGACGACACATATCTGTCACGGGGGCTGTTCAGCGACGAGAACAGAGTGGAGATCGAGGAGGAGATAAAGAGGATCAAGAACTCCGCCCTGGAGATCTCTAGGGAGATCATCACCGAGTACCATGACCAGGTCGTGGATTTCACTGAAAACCTCCTGGTGAAGAAGGAGATCATGGTGAGAAGCGAGATACTAGAAGCCTTCAACGAGTTAAATATCGAGCCGGGGAAATACTACGACGCCATGTGCCAGGCACTGAAAAAGCTGGATTACCCCGTCTAAACACCCACCTTCATGGGCATCTAACGACTCAAGTTATTCTCCAGCCCCTGTCCTCAAAGCTTTTGTAGATGTTGTCCCATCCGCTTCTTCCGTCCAGCTCATCGGGGCTTCCGCTATCCTGTCCCTACCCTGATGCACACGGCCTCGGCAACGATAACACATTCTCGTGTCCAGCATCAAACTATCTTATTAACAATAAAAATGCACATTTTTTCTCAGCTGGTTTACTGGAAGTTACTCAGGGCATAATAATTTGGTGAATTCACGGATATCGCCTAAATATTCAATTTCTCTAACCATGGAGATTATCCGTTCGACTCGACTCGCTGAGAAAAAGTCACCGACGTTTGCCCTGAACTTGTCTTGAACCTCATCATTAGTGGCCCGAGTTTTGGACCAACGAGAGCTTGCAACACACGCCTCAAGACGTTCACCGGTGTTCAATGTAATTACAACGCGAGCCGTCCGTTTTCTGGTAAGTAACTCATCCTCAACGGATTCACAGCCAACGTGGATACAGTCAGCGAGACCTCGTACCTTAACGTCCCGTATCCAAGGGTTCTCCGAGTGTTCAGGCAGTAATTGCCTGTGGACCAGCATCGAGGCCGCCAAGAACGGGATGTTTAACTTTGCCCCGATCGGGGTGTCGGGGTTGCTTTCTTCGCTGAGATCGACTCCGAAACGGTATGTGTCTATCTCCACTTTTTCTATTTTATCTGGCCCGAGGTCAGGGGTTTCTCTCATCAGTTTTTCGAGTGCCGATAGTGTAGGATGAGCCAACGTACAGCTGGGGAACGGCTTGATGTGGAACGTCATCCCAATTTCCCCAATGTTGAGGGCGGTATCGAGTGTCTCGGCGTCGGGGGTCCCATCCAGCCAGTTCATGAACAAACCTCTGGTCCCTTCGAAAATCGTGTTTGGTCCTGTTAATCCGAGTTTGCTGAGTTGAGCGGATTGAACCCCCAGCATATTGCCCCATCCTCCATACAGGTCCTTCACGGTCGAGCCCCTCGTGAACGACTCGAATGGTGCCGCTGGGCTGAGGGTGGCGGCTATGCTTATTGCATTGGCTGTCTCCTCACTAGTCAAACCTAGCAAGTTGGAGCAGGCAGTGGATGAAATGAAGGCGGCTATGTACGCAGGCCAGTGAAGCCCCCTTTTCTCGATGTTAGAGGCAAGAAGTTTTCTGAGAATTACGCCCGTAATATAGCCGATCTTCAGGCTCTGCAGTAAGCATTCGCCGCTTGTTCCTTGTTGCTCACCCAATGCGATGGTTGCGGGTATCATGGAGTCATGGGAATCGTACTCAAGGTGACTGCTGGAGGCACCATTAGCCAGCGCTGCTAGGTGCGCCTGTGTCTTCATATCGGTCCCCCATATGGTGGAGTCCCCGTTGCAATGGTTCTGTTCGACGTACGATGAGACCTCTTGACCAAGTGCCAGTCTCCTAGCGGCAAGCCCGCATCCAATCCTATCAAGTAGGGCGTTCTTCAGTTCACTTTTCTCGCTATCGGTGATGAGCTGTGATTTTACTTGCTGGATTATCTCTACGAGTTTTGATAGGATTGTACTCATGTAGCTTCCCAACCTAATGGGGATGTCCCGGTGAATAAAGAGATGCTTGAAAATTCTTACCTGAACTTGTGCTTACAGTTATCTTTCACCGATATCCTGAATGAACCTCAGCAGGTACCCGTCAGGGTCCTGCACGAGGAACTCGATCTGGCCGAACTCGGTGTCCTCGCCCCTGTACCAGCTCTCCTTGAGGGGGCGGAACAGGGCGATACCCTCCTCGTCAAGTCTCTCAACGAGGACAGAGACATCGCTCACCTCGATCTGGAAGTTTAACCCCCTCCCGAATGGGGATTCAAGCTCCCCCGTCCACCAGTGGTTATTGATTTCCTCGACCATTAGTTGTGAGCCCTCAAGTGATAGGAAGTAGAACTTTTCCTCGGGCCGGGAGTACTCGACCGTGAACCCGATGGTTTCCGTGTAAAAATGTAGGCTTTTCTGAATATCTGTCACGGACAGCTCCGGGATGAGCTTGTTAAATATCATACCTCATCCAGTCACCGTCATAGATTTAACGGCATGTGTTTGAATCCTGCTGGTAGTCTTCTATACCCTTCGGTTCATCCCTGCTTCAATCCAAAATTTTATCCTCAATTCTAGGTGGCTCGCACCTGGTGATCAGCGAGAGACCTCGGCTACATGCTTATCTCTCGTGACATGACCCAGAATGATATCACGCTGAGGACGCTGATGAAGCCGGAGAAGTAGAAAACCGAGCCCATGCCATAGGTGTCCAGAAGGAACCCTGAGAAGACGGGCCCAATCATCTGGCCGATGCTCATGGCGGTGTTGAAGACGCCAACCGTGGAGCCCGAGCCCAGCTTCCTACCCTCCTTGGCGATGATAGCCGTCACAGCGGGCAACGACAGCGCGCTACCCATGGACACAATCATTCTGGCGACAAATATCTCGGCGATGGTTCCGGTCTGCACCATGTAGAAGTAGCCCACCGAGGCAAGCAAGCCACCTCCGATGAGCAGCATTTTCCTGTTAACCCTGTCAGCCAGGATTCCCATCGGGGTCTGGAGAAAGGCGTTCAGGAAGATGCCCGTGGAGAGGATGATGCCGATATAGGTGCTTGATAGGCCCAGAATCTGGACGACATACAGGGGAAGGAAGCTCATAATCGTGCCCCTCCCCAAGGCGTTCACCGCGCGATAGATGAGGATGCTGCTCAGGGTCTTGTTTGCGAGAATCTCCCTTATTGGTACAGGTGATTGTCTGGGGTTCATACCCAGAGACTCCTC
>JAUWLH010000234.1 GCA_030613835.1 Candidatus Bathyarchaeota archaeon
TGAAGAGAACCGACCTCTCCATCAGACCCGATTTCGATAGGCTGGTACTTGAGAGACTCAGAGGCTACGATATTGACCTACTCGTAAACGCCGGGTACATGAGCATAATGACGCCTGTTCTGCTTAGTGAGTATGAGGGGAGGATGGTGAACGTACACCCCGCGGACCTCTCGATAATGGACGGCGATAATCGGAAATACGTCGGGATTCATGTCGTAAGAGACGCCATTCTCTCAGGAGACCAGTCCATATACTCAACGACCCACGTTGTGCGTGAGGAAGTTGATGGTGGGGAGATATTGGTAATCTCCGCTCCTGTTCCGGTTCAACTTGATGTGCCCCTTGAGAGGCTGGCCGAGGACAAGAAGCTGAGAAAGGCAGTCGTTTCTGATCACCAAACAAGGCTCAAGGAGGAGGGTGACTGGATCATTTTACCAATGACTGTCCAGATGATCTCAGAGGGGAGGTTTGCCCTTGGAGATGATGGTGTTTACCTTGACGGGAAACCTGTCCTCTATGGCTATCGTTTAGGGTGACCCTTTTTCACTTATCCCTCAGCTTCTGAAAGCCACGTTTCGTTTAAATGGTGAACTGGAGAGTCAAGACTGCGATGGCTGATCATGGATCACTTGACGCGGCATCAACGTTCAAGAGTGCGCTCCAAGTCTATGCTAACCGTGCAGAGGTTTCTAGGCTATCAACGGGTAGCCATCGCCTTGATCAACTGCTAAGCGGAATCGAGCCCACCCGGTTCTACCTGTTCTTCGGGGATCCCAAGGAGAAGGCACCCGACAGACTCCTCTATAGGCTGATGGTGGAGGCCATCAAGCCGGGTGAACCATCCGGGAAGGTGGTCTACCTTCTATGCGGAAACTACCGGAGGGACAGGACGACCCTCGACTCTGAGCTATTAGTGTCTCTTCTAGAGGACTCGGGTCTGGAGCTGGATGATGCCCTTGGGAAGATTCACATCATCGGTATATTCTCTGAGGCCCAGCTGATGAACGCCCCCGCCCTGGTTGAGGGACTAGTGAGGGAGCACGATGATATCAGGCTGCTTGCAGTTCAACAGATATCCAAGCTGTTCTACAGCGAGAAGGCGATCAGGCACGAGAACCCCGCCGAGTTCACCGGTGTGGTCTCACGTCTCAAGGAGATATGTACGCTTCACGGCATCGCCATGGTTGCCTCATGCGAATCCAAGCAGCGGAAAGGGTTGATACACGAGCCCAAGGGAGGGAACTTTCTTCGGCACTCGGCGAACGTTATCACCTATCTCAGGGTAATGAAAGGCGGCGATGTCTCGGCTCAACTCGTGAAGCATTTTGACAAGGACAGGAACGGGAAACGAATTAGTTTCTCAGGAGAGGATGATGTATTGGGAAGGATAACAAAGGACTCGATGCGTGGAAGGATTCAGAACACCATGACCCATCTGAGGTCGGGGTACCGTGAAGCCCTCAAGGACGATGAACTACAGGAGGCTTTTGACCGGGTATGGGAGACTTGGAACCTGGAGCAGGGAGCCATGATCTACGCCCAGGTAGTCTCATCCATGGATCTACTCAACCTCACCGGGGCGGTCTCCAACAGGCGTGAGATAGAGGAGCTTCGGCGAAGGGTAGAGGAACTGGAGAGAAAAGATGAGGCTTGAGGGCTGGCTCCTCGACGTACGGTTCAGAGACGACCAAACCCTACTCTGGTTAAAGATAGGAGACAGGCGTGTCCAGGTGAAGGACAGGTATAATGTGGATTTTTTTGTTTCCCCCGACAAGGTCTCACATGAGAAACTGGTCTACCTCTTCGATGAACATGATCACATAGTCAATATAGAGAAAGTGATGAGGTTTCTGAGCATTGATTCCCAGGAGAAGTCACAGGTTCTAAAGGTCTCCGTGGATTCAATCGCCCATTACAGGAATCTGGTCAGGCTTGTATCCCGGTACGGGGACGTGTTCGATACGGGGCTCTCCCCTAGCCAGCGGTACCTCGCCGACAAGGCTCTCATCCCCCTTGGAAAACTAGTTGCGGATGTGAATGAACAGGACGTAATCACCAGCATAGAGGCGTTTCCCATTGGGCTCAAAGTGGAGCCCCCGCCGTTCAAGGTTCTCTGCTTTGAGCTCGGTCTGGAAAACGGCGTGCTGGCCATCATGACCCTTGACGAGGGCATGCAGGAGGAGTACCGTTTCACCGGCCCCGAACAGGGAGTCCTGAAACTGTTCGCCGAGTATATCACTGAGTATGATCCTGACATGTTCGCCTGTATGGAGGCCGACCTGAAGAGGCTGTTCTCCCTTCAGATCAAACATGACCTGCCCGTCTATGGCTATTTCCATAGAAAGGGCTTCCACCTTGATGATGGGCGTGTCTACCTGAACCTCATGTCCTACAAGAGGATGAGCCTCGCCGGAATGGTGGAGCGCATCCAGTACAATAGGGAGGTGCCGAGGATCGCCTCAGACTGGGCAGCCGGGAGGGCCATCGAGAGCAGGCAGACCTACGAGGCCAGGAGGAGGGGGTACCTGCTGCCGAGGAACGGTTTCTTCCAGCCTGTGATGAACCTTGAGGAGCTGCTCAGGGAGAGGGATCACGGCGGGTTGATCTTCGCGCCCACCGTGGGACTCCACGAGAACGTGGCGGCCCTTGACTTTGAGTCCATGTTCCCCCAGATTATCCTCAGACACAACATCAGCTACGAGAACGTCAGGACGGAGAGGAAGACCGAGGGCTTCCTCCTGAACTTCACCAAGGACACCCTGGACCGCAGGATCTACTTCAAGCACCTGCGTAAGGACTTGGAGGGGGAACCCGAGAGATGGTTCTGGTGCGAGACCCGGCAGCAGGCCCTCAAGGAGATCCTATTCTGCACGTACGGGTACAGTGGCTGCTGGGCCAACAAGTTCGGGAACATGGATACCTTTATGGAGATCAATAAGGCGGCCAGGATCAACCTGGTCAAGGCCATGAACATAGCCCGCGGCAAGGGGTTTCACACCCTCTACGGCAACAGCGACAGCCTCTTTCTTGAGAGAAAAGGCGCGACGAGGTCGGATTTCGATGCCCTAGCTGATGATATCCACGCCGAGACGGGGCTCCCTATCACCGTAGAGAACCATTTCAGGTACCTGGTGTTGCTTTCCCAGAAATCAGGGAAGGATTTTGGGGCAATTAACAGG
>JAUWLH010000168.1 GCA_030613835.1 Candidatus Bathyarchaeota archaeon
ACGGTACCATTGCCGGTGTGTGCGACGAAGGACAAGCCACTCTTCTCGAAGACGTCACCGTGATCGAACCCACCGGATGGATGGCTCGGTAGGTCAAGGGTGTGGATGAGTTTGAGAACCATGGACTATCTAGGTCTTGTACGCTTTATCAATTTGTCGAGAAGCTGTAAGCGCATGAATTTGATTTGAGAAAATCAGAGAGGCGCGCATGTTATGAAAACTAGCGTATAGATAAACCAGAACAAGACGAACCATACCAGTAAATCTATATCACAAGAGCCACATGTACCGGTGATTCGTAATCAGGTAGCCTAAACCCATATGCAGTCCTTAAACGAGTTTGATAGAGACGTCTGGATCCTCCTATTAACAAGAGGAATACGCTCCTTCAGCGCCGCTATACTATCCGTTTGTTTCACCATCTACATGAGCAAACTAGGAGCAACCTCTGTACAACTGGGAATGATATTCACAGGAATGGCGTTGTTCGCTGCGGTGAGAAGCCTGGGAGAAGGATTGTTCGCTGACCGTTTCGGTAGAAAACCCGTTCTGTTGCTCACTTCCATCCTGATGACCCTTGGTGGGCTCATCTTTGCGGTGAGCCAAGACCTCAGGGTATTAACAGTATCCGCGATAATATTCAACGTGGGAAGGGCAATACCGTATACCCCCGCAGAGCAGGCCATGCTGACTGAAAAGGTTTCCAGCGAAAACCGGACAACAGCTTTTAGCGTGAACAGTTTCATAGGAACCATAGCAGGTGTGTTCGGGAGTTTTGCTGCCATCCTCCCAGTTTACCTTCAAGGAAGAGGTGTGGTTGAACTCGCATCATATCAGCCGTTATTCATAATATTCGCTTTAAGCGGACTCGTATCCACTCTGTCATTTTTAATGATCACGGAGACGTATCAGAATAATCTTGGTGATAAACAGGCTGAACTGGAGGAAATCACAGTTGATGAAAGATGGATTTTATCCCGTTGGTCTTTTGTTTTAGCTTTAGATGTAATCGGTGGCAGTTTCATCATGAACTTTACCTCGTACTGGTTCTACGTCAAGTTTGGAGTGGGGCTTGGTCAGATAGGCACCCTTTTTGGCCTTTCAAGGATCGTTGCCGCTGGGTCGTATTATCTTGGGTTAAAACTGGCGAAGGGCGTAGGTACAATCCGTGCCACAGTGTTGTCCCGGGTTCCCGTTGTAATAATCAACATTCTAACGCCATTAACGCCTACATACACCGTTGTTGCCTACATGCGAGGGTTCATGTCTCTTTTCTCCATGATAGATGTCCCCCTGAGGCAATCCTACCTGATGGGAGTCATAAAGAGTAAACGAAAAGCATCAGCAGCAGGCATAGTGGCCGTAGTCAGCAGGTTCACAGCAGCGGGAGCGCCCATGCTCTCAGGTTATATTATGCAGTTCATCTCCATCGATCTGCCTTTCTTCCTTGCAGCCGGGTTCCAACTGGCTTCAGCTGGTCTCATGTACTTGATCTTTAAAGACGTCAAGCCACCTGATGAGAAATAAAAAGAAAGATGCAAGGGGCGCGCTTAGTTACAAGTATTATTCAATGTGGGAATCTCTCCCCCAGCACCACGATCTTAAGGTTACTGACACGTTTTTTGTCATTTAAACCCGTTACCCTACCGCTCTTCGTACTTGTTTGGGTCAATAAGAAGGCGTTCTGGGGCTAGTTAAGAGAAAACAGGGAAAACCATCAACCCAGGCACCACTCAGGCTCAGGTATTTACCTCTACCAGTTGCATCTCGCAGAGTTCCCTGTATAGGCTGCTGCGCTTTATTAACTGGTCGTGAGTTCCCTCATCTGCGATCACCCCGTTCTCAAGGAGTATGATCCTGTCCATGTCCCTCACGGTTGAGACCCTGTGAGTGACCAGTATGACGGTCCTGTTCATCATCTCCTTGCGAAGGGTATCCTGAATCATTGCCTCGGTGTAGGGGTCGACGCTGCTAGTTGCCTCGTCAAACACCAGAATACGCGGGTCCGCTATGATGGCGCGGGCGAGACAAACCAGTTGTCTCTGACCGTAGCTCAGGTTGGTGCCGCGTTCATGGAGGAGCGTGAGGTATCCATCCTCAAGCTCCGTTATCGCGTCATGGATTCCCACGTACTTGGCGACGCGGGTCATCTCCTCGTCCGGAACATCCGGGTTGCCAAACTTGAGGTTGTATTCAACTGTGCCATTGAACAGGTAAGGCTCCTGAAGCACGATGGAGACTGCCCTCCTTAGCGACGAGAAGGAAAGATCCCGCAGGTCGTGGTCGTCAACGATGACCTGACCCTCCACCGGGTCATAGAACCTGCCAAGCAGGTTGATGATAGTTGACTTACCTGATCCAGTGGGCCCAAATATTGCGATCTTCTCACCAGGCTTGATTCTCAGGTTTATGTCCTTCAGGACAGGTTGATCAAGGAGATAGCTAAAGTTGACTTCCTTGAACTCGATTTCCCCCCTCATCTCGTCAACGTGGATCGGGTTTTCGCTCTCTTGGACCTCTGGTTCCTCATCCAGTATAACGAAAATCCTCTCAGCCCCAGCAAGGCCGCTCTGGATCTCCCCGTAGAGCATTGCAAGGTTCTGGATAGGCGTGAAGAAGCTCTCGGAGTAGTTGCTGAAAGCAACTAGCTGACCGATGGTGCGAGTGGCGCCCAGGACCTTCATGCCCCCGAGGTACCATATCGCGGCGGTCATGATGCTTCCAAGCACGGTGGCCACGCTGCTGTACGCTACGGAAACAGTCTCGGCTCTAATCTGGGTCTGCATGTTAAGTTCATTTGTCTCGTCGAACTCTATGAGGCTGCGCTCTTCCTGAACCAGTGACTTGGTTAACTTCGCGCCGTACATCAGGTCCTGAACTTTCCCCGTGAGTGATGCGACGTTCCTACGTGCGGTCCTCCACGCCTCCTTGATCCAGCCTTGGAAGACCCTGCTGGTGACAGCGAGCAGGGGGGCGATCAACAAAGCCACCAGGGTGAGCTGAGAGTCGATAAACGCCATCATAAGAACAATTGAAAAGGTCATGATCAAGTCACCGACGAGGCCAATGACCCCGGTGGACAGAATCTTCTTTAACGCCTCGGCGTCGTTCGTGACCCTTGAGACCAGTCTTCCCGTGTTACCGTACTCGAAGAACCGCTGGCTGAGATTGTTGATGTGACTGAAAAAATCTGCTCTGATATCGGCGATTACGAATAGTCCAAGTTTCTCTATGTAGTATAGCTGGGCGGTTGTCACGGCCCACTCCACAGCCGCGATGGCAACATAGAGCAAGGCAGATGAGAGCAGGAGGCCTCTCAGTTGAGGTTCGCTGCTCTTGGCTAGGCTAACCGCTAATGAACGGATGATGCCTGCAAGCCAGACAGCGTCATCGGTGGGTGTCCGCGCGATGTAAAAGTCTAGGACGGTCTTGTACAGGTAAGGCCGCGCCAAAACGGTGAGCATCTTAAAGAAAATGAGGACGAGATTAATAGAGAAGAGACCTTTGTGCCTCATCACGTAATCCATGACTATTCTCTTGACGATCTCAAAGTCACTCAATCGTCTCGCGCTGGACTCCTGGGAGCCAATGTCATACCTGTCCACGTACTCAGCCACTTACCTCACCTCCACGTCCAATGTCCAGTTCCTGTGACTCGATGAGACGCCGGTAGCCACTGCTTGACTCAATGAGGTCACTGTGTTTTCCCTCGGCGATTATCCTTCCATTCTCCATAACCACCACCTTATCCGCGGCCTCACACGTCGAGGCACGCTGGGTGATAACCAAAGCAGTCCGCCCCTGGAGAAGAGAATCAATCGCTTTCCTGATTTGGACCTCTGTCTGGGCGTCCACGTTGCTTGTCGAGTCGTCCAGTATGAGTATCCTCGGGTCAGTCAATAGTGTCCTCGCTATGGACACACGCTGTTTCTGCCCTCCTGACAGCGTTATACCTCGCTCCCCGACAGCGGTATCGTAGCCATCGGGTAGGCTCTCGATGTGATCATGAATCTGAGCTGCTTTAGCGGCTGCAACTATCTCTTCCTCCGTGGCATCCGGCCTGCCGTACGCGATGTTGTTCCTGATGGTATCCGAGAAGATGAAGACATCTTGGAGCACGATACCC
>JAUWLH010000070.1 GCA_030613835.1 Candidatus Bathyarchaeota archaeon
GCAAGACCCAGTTGCAGATGCATTGAAGAACATCCCAGGAGACCATATCAATCAGGTAGGCGTCGTTGTCTTCGATCTTAAAGGCGTCGTAGCAGTAGAGTTATTCGATCACCCTGATTCCTGGCACGCATTCAGTAAAAGCATCATCAGAAGCTACAGCGAAATACTGACAGAAGAAGCCGGAGACCTAATAGAGGTCAAAACAGACAGAGCGGAACAGGTCTTCAAGCGTTTTATCGAGAAACGGAAACAGATGGACAAGGTCCTCGTTACAGAAAACAAAGTGTCTAGAATATGGACACTGAACGATGAGTCCACAGAAGGGGAGTTAACTGAACTCAAAGGATCCGAGATACACCTTCAGTTGCACCGTCGAGAAACCACATCCAGAAGCGAACCTATGTATGGTTCCCCAAATCGAGCACCAACTAGACCCACCGGTATCCTAGAAGAGATAGAACATACGCGATCGAGAGAAGGAAATGTACAAGAATACATACAACGTCGAGGTGGCTACCAGATTCTAGATACACTAAACCAGGCATCCAGCAGATTCACAGAACTACTCGAAAACGTCAACGTCTCCCGAGGGACCCTAGCAACAAGGATCAAAGAAGCCGAAAAAATCGGGCTCATAGAAAAAGGCATCCGAAAAACCAACGGCACACCAGCTTACATTATCACTGACAAGGGTAAAGAAGCAAAAGAAAATGCAGAAGACAAAGCCAAGTAACTCATTGCGTCCGTGGGAATTCATTACACTCAGTTTAAGTTCATTCCCGAATTTTTCTGAGACGCGCCCCATGAGATTGCTTCAAGTCGTTCATGGAGATAACAGTGTGTATCTATCTCGTATCCTTTTGGAGACGACCTCCTAACAGCTCTCCAGTGTGTGCCCTTACACAATCAGCACTAGAAAGAGCTTTTTATTCAATCTATAAAACTGTGTTTTTCGGTTTGACCTCTATTCCTCGTAGATGTTCCAAGACCCGCAGACTGGACAGATCATTTCTTCATCCTCCGATTCCCACGTGATAAAGCAATCATCACAAGAATAACTGTGAGTATTTTTCTCTTCAGACATACTTTCTTCTCCGCACGCTCGCCTTAGTCAAGATCTCCATGTAAATGAGTACTATTACTAAGATATTTACTGGTGTTCAATTATGTCAATTGGATCGAATATTATTAGGGGCTTAGTTTACTGAAAGAGTGCGCGTCGCCCAGTTGAATAGGCGGGCTCGGAGGGATTCGAACCCTCGATCTCAGGTTCCGCAAACCCGAATCATATCCTGGCTAGACTACGAGCCCTGCCACCAATATCAGTATCCAATAAATAAACCTAATCCAAACAATATGCGCGGAAAACAGATTCAACGGGTCATTTTATTTTGGAAAACGCAGCAGTCATCCAATAAACTACGTTATTCGCATCAATGTTATGCGGAAACCACGTAAAAACCCCTTCAACGCTATGGAAACCGCATGTAGACTACGATTAGGGTATGTTTAAATACGTGTCATGCACCACAGAGTTATCTAAAATGAGCTTGGATATTTGCCCACGGGTTTTGGTGGGTGGCACCCTTATCGATGGAACAGGTGCCCCACCGATAAATGACAGCATCGTATTAATCAACGACGAGTATATTGTGGCAGTGGGAAAGCGCGATGAGATCCCGATCCCAGAAGGATTCGAGGTCTACGATATAACCGGTAAGACGATAATGCCGGGCCTAATCGACAGTCACTGCCACTTCCTCGGGATGGGAGTAGCCATGAAGACCATGGTCCTCCTAAACGACACCGAGAACATACCTGAGGCCATTCTGCGTGTCAAGAAGCGCGTTGACGCGACCAAGCCAGGCGAGTGGATAGTAGGGCGTGGCTGGGACGAGTCCAAGTGGTCCGAGAACCGTTACCTCAACAGGTACGACCTGGACGCGATCTCACCTGATAACCCTGTTATGCTTAGCAGGGTATGCGGACACCTAGTTGTCCTTAACTCATTGGCCCTGGAGATGGCCAACATCACCAAGGACACCCAGGACGACCAAGGAGGGCACGTGGATAAGGACGAGAGCGGCGAGAACACCGGTATCCTGAGGGACTGCAGGTATCTGGTAATGGACGTTATACCAACGACATCCATGGAGACGATGATTGATGCACTTGGCATCGCCAGCGAACGTGCCCTGAGCCTGGGATGCACTGGGATCCACGATGCGGGACTAGGGGCAGATGAGATAAAATCCTACCAGCATGCCCTTTCAGATGGGAACCTCAAGGTCCGATCATATCTATTCCAACGTGATGATGTCGTTAATGGCTCCATTGCGATGGGTCTTGAGACGGGTTTTGGAAATAACATGATTAGGATAGGTCCATCAAAATTGATGATGGATGGCAGCCTCGGGGCGAGGACTGCTGCTTTGTTCGAGCCCTATGAGGATGAACCTGATACATCTGGCCTGGTTTTAGAGGAGCCAGATGTCCTGTTATCCAAGGTAATGAAGGCTCATAACAACAATATCCAGATAGCAATTCACGCCATTGGCGATCTGGCCATCGAGCACTCACTGGACGCCATACAGGAAGCTCTTCGGAGGAACCCAAGGAAGGATCACAGGCACAGGATCGAGCATTGTGAGATTACCAGCGCCCAGCAGATCGAGCGCATCAGGGACCTTGGGGTAATCCCGGACATGCAGCCAAACTTCATCGGCGAGTGGAGTGGACCCGGCAGCATGTACAGGCAGAGGCTTGGCGAGAAAAGGGACAGGATGAGCAACCAGTACAGGGCCATGCTTGATGAGGGAATCAGGGTCGCCTTCGGTAGCGATGGGATGCCATTTAACCCGATCTACGGAATTTGGAGCGCCGTGAACCACCCGATCAGGCAAAACAGGATAACTCTAGAGGAAGCTATCATGTGTTACACGCTAAACGCGGCCTACTCAGGGTTCTGGGAAGAGGTGACTGGAAGCCTTGAACCTGGCAAGCTCGCAGATGTGGCGGTCTTCAACAGTGACCTGACTGAGATTCCGTCGGGGGAGATCCGAGACGCAGAGTGTTTCATGACATTGGTTAACGGTAAGATCCTTTACCACGCTGAACACTAGGAAATCCGCTCCATTCCTTTTTCGATTTCTGTCAACTTCGTGCAAAATTCCACTGAAGATAGGTAGATTGGAGAGTTGGTATATAGTATCGAAATGGTTATTATTCTGCACAGGTTTTACCATCCGAATTCAGATTAGGGGATTGAATTGGCAAAACAAGTGACGGTGGAGATGATCGTTAGGGGCGACATCCTTGACAATAACGTACTGAGAAAATTCGCTATAAAGCTCAAAAAGCAGAGTTTCACCATTGATTTCACATCAAGCGTGGCGGTGCCTCCGTTCCTGGTGGCATCGGAGAAAAAGTACCCGAGCTTGGCCGTATTATACGCGACACTTGACCTTGAGAACATATTCACAACGAGAAAGCTTCTGGTGGAGCTAGCCGAGGAAGAGGACTTGGAGATAATCTCGTTCAAGCAGTTGTGATACCTTCGATGAACAAGAAACGCGTAATCGTGTTGGCAATCATTACATTGCTGTCAATCCTTGCATATACACAGACATCCAGTTTCCTTGAACCCAACCAGCGCTCTGCGCTTGTCGTGTTAATAGTTGCCTCGGGGCTTTGGACTTCTGAGGCTGTTCCCTTGGCTGCCACAGCTATCCTTATTCCGTTGATGCAGTCGGTGATGGGCATCCAGAGCTTCAGCTCAGCCCTCACCCCGTTCTTCAGCACAACAGTCATGCTCCTCCTGGGAGGCTTCATGCTGGCAGTTGCGGTCGAGAAATATGACCTGGACGAGTACTTTGCCTTCCTGATACTGTCACGAGTCGATACCGGCGCCAAGACCGTTGTCCTTGCAGTCATGTTTGCGACGGGCTTCCTCAGCATGTGGATCAGCAACTCGGCCTCAACCGCCCTGCTCATTGCCATGGCCTTGAAGATCACCGATCAGATCAAGGATGAGAAGGGAAACTTTAGCAAGATTATGGTTCTCGCCATCGCTTACAGCGCCACGGCGGGCGGACTCAGCACCCTAGTGGGCACAACCACATGCGCCATGGCTGCAGCGAGCCTCAAAACCATGATCGGCTACGATATCAGCTTCCTTGGCTGGATGGTCTTTGGGATGCCCATCGCCTTCATCCAAATTCTAGTCATATGGGTCGTGCTGTTCATGATATTCCCCACAGATGTAACAGAGATCCCGCCCATCGAGAAGCCCAACGGGGGGCTCTCAAGAAACCAGAAGATGACCCTGGGGGTATTCATCTTCGCTGTATTTGCCTGGATTACCAACAGGTTGCCTGGTCCAATCGCCAACGCGATAGGCTGGGCTGGTCACGGTTACAGCTCAAGCGTGGTCGCTGCCACTATTTTGGTGTTGCTCTACTTCACTGACCTCATCGAGGAGCAGGACATCAAGAACGGCAAGTGGTCTACCCTTCTACTCATAGGGGGTGGATTGAGCCTGGGCGCGGCCCTCGAGGTCACAGGTCTGGTTGATGTAATCAGCGACGTGCTCATGAACCTAACTGCGGGAGGATCTCCTTTGGTAGCGATCACAATCGTCGTGGTCGCAGG
Source organism: Candidatus Bathyarchaeota archaeon (assembly GCA_030613835.1). Classification (GTDB taxonomy): domain Archaea; phylum Thermoproteota; class Bathyarchaeia; order TCS64; family TCS64; genus RBG-16-57-9. Next base: position 4,651 of record JAUWLH010000070.1, read on the forward strand.
TCTGGGTATCAGTATCATCGCAAGCAACACAGCGAGCGCAGGTATCTTCCTACCAATTGCCATCGGTCTCGGCCAGAGGATAGGTTTCAGTCCCGTCATCCTGGCTGTCGCGGTCGGTATCAGTACAAGCCTTGACTTCATGTTACCGGTTGGGACCCCACCGAATGCGATAGCCTACAGCACGGGCAGGGTCACCATGGTCGAGATGATGAAGGCGGGTGTGCTCCTTGACTTGGTCGGTGCGATAGTCACGATAGCATTTGCATACCTGTTATGGCCCATGCTGATTTAGACCCCTTTTTTCTTCTATATCCCATTTTTTCGTCAAGCTTAGAACATTGTAAAATTGGTAACGCTCCCAAGATACAGGGAGAGAAAATGGTGACTAATCTACTTTTACTCCGAACTGGAGAACCGCGACTGCGAGGAAGTAAACCCCAATACAGGCCATGAACACGTTATACACCCCGAATGTGTCAGCGATGAATGCAGCTATCATCGGCGCTATAGCCCCCATGACGCTTCCAGGCAGGAAGTAGAGAGCAAAGCCCAGTCCCCGTTGACCGCTGGGTGATAGCTTGGCCATGATGGCCGAGTTAGACGCCATACCCATGAAAAAGAACAACCCATAGCCTATGTAGAACACGATGAACGTGGCATTCCATGGCAGAAGGTAAGCGAGCGCATAGCATATGTAGGCGGCGATGAGGGTCCAGACAGTCCATTTCTTTTCGCCGTACCTTGCCGCCAGTATGCCTCCAACTGGTGCGGCCACGAGGCCCATCATTGTATTGGACGCCGTGATGATTCCCCTGAACGCGAGGTCCCAGCCTTTGGAGTCAGCAAGCCACACATTCATGAACGCGCTGTTCATGCTCATTCCCATGCTCCTAACGGCCACGAAGGCCAAGAACATGAGCATTCCCTTTGTAAGGAGTTTAGTGGTCTGTCCCTTGTTTTCCTCTTTGGACTTTGTGCTGATATCCTCGCTGGGTATGTATTTGATGAACTGGACGGCGACAGAGCCCAGTATCAGTGGGGCAACCCAGAAAAGGTATACCTGTCTCCAGTTGAAGGCGAGGGAACCGATAAGCAGGGTCAGGCTCACTGGGCCGAGGGTCATTCCCAGGGTTCCACCTGCCCCGTGGATTCCTAGTGCCTTGGGCCTGTCCTTCGGCTTGAACAGGAATGTTGTGAAGCTGTATGAGGCCGGGTGGTAGATGGTCGTGTTGACGATGAGGAGGCTTAATCCCAGAATCAGCGTGAACGGGCTTGTCGCTGAAAAAGCAAGCACAGCACCTGTAATCGCCACCGCGATGCTGATGAGAATCATCTTCTTTGCCCCAATCCTGTCTGCTAATAGGCCGATCGGGATGCTGAGCAGGGCCGAGCATAGGCTTGGGATGCTGGCTATGAGTCCTAGGTCCTGGTTTGTCAACCCGAACTCGGTGATGAACTCTGGGTAAAGAGTGGGTGCGATCCCGGCGAATACATGAGTAAGGGTGTGTGTGAACGCCATAACGATAAGTCCGTAGCTGAGCCAACCCCAGCGCCCGTTTTCCTGTGTCATTTATTATTCCGCCTAAAGATACAAGTATGCCATGTTCACCGTATTTAAACTCCGCTTTACGAAATCTTATACCAAACCAGTCCAGTGAATATCTTATGATTACTAGGGACGAATCCATTGAGCTTGTCAAGGAGAACGTCAAGAACAAGAACCTTGTCAACCACATGATCGGGGTTGGGGCCATCATGAAGGGTCTCGCCGAGCACTTGGGCGAGGACTCCCACCTCTGGGAGGTTGTGGGGATCCTTCACGATGTTGACTACGAGACCTTCGGTGAGGACTTTGCCAATCATGGGGCAAAATCGGCCGAGATGGTCAAGGACATCCTACCGGATGACGCACTTAAGGCCATCAGGAGCCACAACCCATTAACTGGGTACGAGCCAGAGTCAAGGTTTGATATCGCTTTATTGGCTGGCGACGCTATCTCTGGTCTGATCGTTGCAAATGCGCTTGTGCGCCCTACCCGGATGGAGGGCATGAAAGCCAAGAGCATCAAGAAGCGTATGAAGGACAAGTCATTCGCTCGCCAAGTTAGCCGAGAGAACGTGATGAAATGCGAGGAGATAGGCATCCAGTTCAGCGAGTTCGCGACAATAGCGATCAAGGCCATGGCCAGCGTGGCAGACCAGATAGGATTGAACAACTAATGGTAGACCCGGAAAGACAGAGACACCGAGTGACGAGGATCATTGCAGCGTCAAGGTTCCCTTTCCTCGACCAGGAAGAGGACAGCTGGCCACCCAGCTACCAGACCATCGTCAACGATGAGCAGAACCGGTTTGGCATCAAGGGACCTGATGACATAGGCATCATTTACCCCAGTATCGTCATCCTCAGGGGTGACGGGGGGGTGCAGGAGCTTGGTATGGTGGAGCCAGCTGGGAACGTGAACCAGGGGCGGGCCAAGGTATGGCAGTTCCTGAGCGATTCCGCCAGTGTCGGCAGGACTCACAAGAAGCTGTTCGTCTACGTGCCCCACGGTCTGGAGGACGAGGGGCTCAAGATCCTAGAGGATAACGGCATCGAGTACGATGGACTACGAGGCTACGGGGTTGTCGACGGGAACTTGAAGATCTACCCCATAAAGACGCACGATAGTCCCCACGACCATCGTTAACTCCTTTTTATATCAACATTTTAATTTGCACTCTTGTTTCGTCTAACGCATTGTATCCGTGATCCACGTTTAGTTTTATTCCTGTTCCATCGTTTAAACAAATTTGATTACCCCAGTCAACTTCCACACATTAGCGTGCGC
>JAUWLH010000221.1 GCA_030613835.1 Candidatus Bathyarchaeota archaeon
ATGAAAAAAGTTAGAGGTGAGTTGCAATGATCGAAACAAACCCATTGATGCCAATCAAGGCCAAGATCACGGAAATCCAGGAGATGACGGACATTGAGAAACTCTTTACAATTCAGTTCCAAGACCCTGCAGACCAGGAGAATTTCAATTACATGCCGGGGCAGTTCATCAAACTTGGTGTAATGGGGGTCGGGGAGGCACCCATCTCGTTATGCACAGCACAAACTGATGACCCAAGTATTGAGCTCTGTATCAGGAACGCAGGCCGAGTGACCAATGCAGTTCACAACCTTGACGTAGGTGACACCGTTTGGGTTAGAGGACCTTACGGGAATGGCTTCCCAATGGAAGATTTCTCGGGGAAGAATCTCCTGCTTGTCGCAGGTGGACTAGGAGTAGCCCCCATCAGAGGGGTGCTGCAGTATGCACTCAATAATAGGGAGAGGTTTGGGGAGATCAGCTTACTATATGGCATCAGGAGCTACAACCTAATGCTCTACAGGGACGAGATATTGGATTATTTCCGGAAAGGTGACCGTATGGGGGTCAAGGTTTACCTCAGCTACGAGGACAAGGAAGACCAAGTCTGTATTGGGCTTGAGTCAGAGAGGGATGACAGATGCACACAAGGCCTAGTCACTAAACTGTTCAACATGCTCGACTCACAGGATAACAACACAGTTGCGATTCTCGGTGGGCCACCTATCATGTACAAGTTTACTGTGATGGAGCTTGAAAAGCTGGGCTTTACACCAGGGCAGATATATATGACCCTCGAGCGTCGGATGAGGTGCGGGGTCGGTCAATGCGGCCACTGTATCGTCGGTACTGGAAAATCAATCAAGTACGTATGCAAGGACGGCCCAGTGTTCACGCAGTGGGACGCCATGAACACGAAGGGATTGATCTAAGATGAGCAAACCAAGATTAGGGATATTCAGCCTAACCGGCTGCGCGGGTGACCAGCTGCAGATACTCAACATGGAGGATGAGCTACTTGAGCTCGTCAGCAGGTTCGTGATAGTTGACTTCCAAGAGGGAAGCAGCTACAAGGAACCGGGGAAAGTGGACATCGCATTTGTCGAGGGGTCTGTGTCAACGGAACACGACCTCAAGAAGCTGAAGGAGATCAGAGAGCGTTCCAAGATCATCATCGCATTCGGCAACTGCGCCATCGAGGGATGCATTCAGGCCATGAGGAACGATCAGACAACCTTGGAGGAGAAACTCGCGGATGTCTACGGGGTGGGACCTGATTTCTTCGATGCGCTTCCATCGAAGCCCATCGGCGAGTACGTCAAGGTGGACCTCCAGATACCGGGATGCCCCGTCGAGAAGACGGAGATTCTCAGGTCGATCACGTCTCTGCTTCACGGGGACCTCCCGCTGAAGTTCACATATCCAGTCTGCGTAGAGTGCAAGATCAACGAGTATCCATGCGTGATCACAGAGGAAGGAAAGCCCTGCCTTGGGCCAATCATTAGAGCCGGTTGTGATGCGAGGTGCCCAGGACTTGGTCTCGACTGTATCGGATGCAGGGGTCCCGTTGAGGGTTCGGAGACTTTCGCGGCTGAGTACAAGATGTTACTTGACTTGGGATATACTGAAGCGGATATCATGAATCGGTTGAGAGTCTTTGGCGGTGAGCTTGCCGCCGGATTCCTGGGAGGTAAAGACGATGAGTAAGACAATAAAGATAGACGAGTTGACCCGGGTCGAGGGCCACGGCGGTATCGAGGTAATACTGGAGGGCAATAAAGTGAAGGATGTCAAGTTCAACGTCTTCGAGGGCCCCAGGTTCTTCGAGCATCTCATCAAGACCATGCAGTACGACAAGATTCCGGACATAACTAGGCGGATCTGCGGCATATGCACGGCTAGCCACAGCTTGGCAAGTATAGGAGCCATAGAGAACGCCTTCAAAGTAAAATCTACGCCCCAGACCCATAAACTAAGGGACCTTCTGATCCACGGAGAAGCGATAGAGAGTCACGCGTTGCACGTGTTCATGCTGGCATTGCCAGATTTCCTCGGGTTTCCAGACGCATTTCATATGAGCATTAAGCACCTTGATGCGGTCAAGGCAGCTCTTGAGCTCAAGAAGACGGGGAACATAATCCACACCGCGTTGAGCGGCAGGGACGTCCATGGCATGAACGAGCGCGTGGGCGGCTTCTCCAAGGTTCCATCAGAGAGGATTCTGCTTGGAATAAGGGAGCAACTGGTAAAAGTGCAGCCCACAACGGTCCTTGCCGTCAACCTTCTGAGCGGTTTCGCTCTCCCTGAGTACAATGTGTCTGACAACGTACTGCTGGCGCTGGACTCGGGTGACGAGTTCGGCTACCTGGGGGATCACATCTTCACCTCTGACGATGAGCGTATTCCAGAGACTGAGTACGAGAAGTTGACCAACGAGTCGGTTGTTCGCCACTCCTACGCAAAGTTCTCGTCCTACAAGGGCAGGTCCTTCATGGTAGGGGCTCTCCCGAGGCTGTACTTCAATCATGGGAAACTCTGGGGCACGGCTGCGGAGCTGCACAAGGAACACAAGGAATTGCTGGATATCAGGAACACTATTAGCAACAACATGGCCCAGGCCATAGAGCTCGTGCACGATGTGGAGTACAGCGTCAAGGTCATTGATTCCTTGATCGAGTCGGGTCTAGAAAATGAGGGCTTGGTTGACTTTGAGGTCTACGGGTCGAGGGGAATCAACGCGGTGGAGGCTCCCAGGGGTCTCCTGTACCACGATTACACTTTCGACGACGAGGGGCGAATAACAAAGTCCAACATTATCACCCCGACGGCCCAGAATGCCTTCAACATCGAGAAGGACACGCGGGTCATCGCTGGCAACCTAGCTGACAAGCCTGTGGATGATGTGAAGCAGGCCATCGAGATTATGGTGAGGGCTTATGATCCTTGCATCTCATGCAGTGTTCACGTCGCTCAGTTGAAATGAGGGCTATCAACTCCTTTTCCACCGTATTTTGATTTATCTTTGAAACTGTGCCAGCATCCACATTCTTCATTGAGATCGAGATGTGGTACGGTTTTTGTTAGTTTATCAGTCGGTTTCGAATAAGACATACCGGGTATAGCGTCTCTTTTTTTACTTTAGCACCTGTCGCGTTCATGGATTTTTTGTGAAAATGTCCGATTTAAAAATGGCGAGCCCGGGGGTATGCGCCTAAAATTTTATCCAATTTGGACTCATTATTTTATACAATAAGGAATTCTCAACGTTTTTACGAGTAACTGTAATATTGAATTTCTTTCAATATAATTCTCATGTGCTCTCATTAGTATCGACT
>JAUWLH010000175.1 GCA_030613835.1 Candidatus Bathyarchaeota archaeon
TCAACAGCCTTCTGGAGGAGGCTCAGGAAATCATCCCCATCTAGACTGGGGTCAGGCAAGGGCTCATCTGTGTCCATATTAACAAGGATCTCGGCGGCCATCTTCTCGGCTATCTGCTGGTTCTCGACGCTGCTCGTGATAACTGCAACGTTCACCAAGTCATTGAATGTAAGGTGACCTTGTCTCATGTAAGGTGGGAGAAGGAGCTTCCCCATATTGATGCCTTGACGCGGGCTTGGCTTGTCCTCACACTCGCGGTTTCGGCGCATACGTGAAATAAACTCTGGAATAAACCAATGAGCGTATCGGAAGGGATAGGTCATATAGACGTTTTCCGACACTACTCAAGCCTCTTTGTGACTATCTCCTCGATTATCATGTTAATGGTCTTACCTTCCTCACGTACACGCATCTCCTTGCTGAGCACGGCAGGGGCAAAGAACCTGATAGCGGCGTCCTCGTCCTCGAATCGTTCGATGTACTTATTCACCAGCTTGGTGAGGAAGATACCTGAACGCGGAGAGGCTGGGATCTCTAGGCTAGCCGTGTTTCTGGTGGCATTTACTATATCATATATCTTGTTGAGGGCACTCTCGGGCAATGAGAACGCGGGCGTGTTCTCCTTAATTATTTCCATCTCCGTTTCCTTGTCGGGGTAATCAAGCCTGATCCAGCTTCCCATCCGGTCCACCAGCACCTTGCTGAGCCTGTAAGTGCCCGCTGTCTCGATGGGGTTCTGAGTTGACACGAAGGCAAAGTTTTCGTGGGCCTTCACCATCCCTATGGGGAACAGGTGATAATGCCTCTCTTCAAGAGGTGCGATGAGGCTGTTCTGGCAGAACTCCGTTGCTCTATTGAGCTCTTGGGCGACGAAGAGGCCACCCTCGACCATGGCTCTGATGAGTGGTCCCGGTTCGAAACTGCTGATGTTTCTACCGTTTCGTACGACCAGGGCGGGGTCAAAGCTTCCGATTAGTCTACTTGGTGTTACGTTCTCGTCGAAGAATACCTCGTGGAAGCTCCTACCCGTGTCTTCTGCGACTTTACGGGCGAGGAGGCTTTTGCCTACTCCCGGTGGGCCAACTAGGCATGGTGTTATTCCAGTGTCAAGGCTGTCTTTGAGAAGATCGTAGGCCGTTCGGTATTGTCCCTTGAGGATGACCTTGTGCTCGATCTTGATGTTCTCTACGATGCTCTTCTCCAGCATCTTGCGGAAGCCCTGTTCCCTTTCCGCCAACATTTCTAATTCCAGTGGTTTAGCGCACAGTACAATTTAAGGCTTGTACAAAGTAATGTTGTATTATCACGTCTATTAACGACAATAAAGACGGCTTTGAGGAATATTTTTCCAGCAAATGATCATCAAATGGAAAATCTTGTATATATTTACATTTACATTATCCCCCACTGAGGGATTAAATGGATCAATTGTTAGCTGACGTAAGGATACTAGACCTGACCCATGTGTGGTATGGCCCATGGTGCACATTGATGCTCGCGGAGATGGGGGCAGACGTAATAAAGATAGAGCCCCCCTGGGGTAGCTTGGGAAGACTAAGCCAAAGGGGCCCCATGTATGGAGGGGCCAGTCCAACGTTCCACCACCTTAATCTCAACAAGAAGGACCTCTCCCTTGACATGAAGAACGAAAAGGGGGAACAATATCTTTGATCAGCTAGTCAAGAAAAGCGACGTTGTTGTCACTAACTTCGTCCCTGGGACCATGGAGCGCCTGGGTATCGGGTACGAGGACCTCAAGAAGATCAAGTCGGACATAATCTACGCAGCCTTGAGCGGGTTCGGGGAGACCGGGCCGTACAATAAACGCCCAAGCTACGCCATGATCGCGGAGTCAATATCCGGGTTCACGCGGCAGCAGGGCGATAACGTTGACCCAGAGGGTCCCCCATACACCATGACGGGCGCCTTCGGCGACCTCGCGCCGGGGACAATGGCAGCGATGGCCATCTTGGCTGCGCTACGGTATCGGGACAAGACCGGCATAGGACAGAAAATCGACGTTGCACAGCTGGATACCATGTTCGCGTACAACGTTAACACCACCACCTACTTCGTCAGCGGCAAGGATGAGGCCACAAGGAGAGCTGAACGTGACGAGTTTAGGAAGAATATCATCAACATCGGCGGGATTCACCCCGTTAAGGATGGCCACATCTTCCTCATGGGCTTCAGGGCAAAGGGAATGGACCGGCTCAAGGAAGTACTTGACGTAGACGAGGTGACCAAGGAGCTGGTTCTGGACTTGATCAAGGACATGACCCGGTTGGAGGCATCGGATTTCTTCGCAGATATCGGCCTTCCCTGCTCTATAATCAATTATACCAGCGAATCAACGTCTGACCCCCATCTACTGGCTCGGGGTATGGTTATCGATATGAATCACCCCCTACTGGGGGACTACAAGGTCGTAAACTTTCCCATAAAGTTCAGCGAGACTCCTGGCTTGGTTCACAGCCCGGCCCCGTTGCTGGGTCAGCACAATGAGGTGATCTTGAAGGAGTACCTTGGATACTCGGACGAGGAGATCAAGGAGCTCTACAAGGCAGGCGTCCTCAGCCAGAGGCTAACCTGATCCTTTCTCGCCCCTTTTCCCTCTGAACCTCGGAAATAACCTAGAAAACAAGGATTCCTGCATTTGCTTAATAATCTCTAGTAATATCGAACACCTTTCCAAACGTCTCTATATATTATTTATATTCAATAAAACCCGTAAAGACACCCTTAAATTCCAGCATGGGACGTTCTCAGTGAAATCGTTATTCATAAGGACCTACGAGGGGTAGACTAACGATTAACAAAGAGGGAAAACTTTGATTGAAATTAGATTTCACGGCAGAGGCGGCCAAGGAGCTGTAACAGCTTCAAGGATTATCGCCATAGCTGCCTATGAGGAAGGCAAGTATTCCCAGGCAATCCCAATGTACGGCACTGAGCGCCGTGGAGCGCCACTTACTGCTTTCGTCCGAATCGATGATGTCCGAGTCAGGGAGCGTGAGCTCGTTCACAACCCTGGAATCAGCATCGTTCTCGACCCCCTTCTCGCTAAACAGCAGAGCGTTGTAGACAATCTACTTCCTGGTGGACTAGTCATCTTAAACTCGACCGAAGAGCCAGAGGACGTCCAGCTAGGTGGAGACTTCAAGATCGCCACTGTAGACGCTACAACAATTGCACTCGAAACTCTAGGAAGACCAATCACAAACACAGCCATCCTCGGCGCATTCGCCAAGGTAACTGGACTGATCAAAGTAGAGTCCATCGAGAAGGCTTTGAAGAAGAACTTCCCTGGCAGGATAGGCGAGATGAACATCGCCGCTGTCAAGAGGAGCTACGCAGAGGTCAAGGGCCCGGTTCAGGCTACCGTAACGGACGCACCTGAAGAGAAGCTAGACATTCACGTAGGAGGATACGGCGTACTAAAAGACGTATCAAGCTGGAGGGTTTTCACCCCCGAGATTGACGTCGACAAGTGCATCAGCTGTAAGGCCTGCTGGATATTCTGTCCAGAGACCGCTATCGAGTGGGACGAGGAAACAAAGAAGCCAAGCATAAGGTACAACGCATGCAAGGGCTGCGGAGTATGTGCAAACGAGTGTCCAGTGGACGCTATCGAAATGGTGAGAGTTGAGGCTTAAAATGTCATATGAAGTAATGGTAGGAAACAAGGCAGCAGCGGTAGCCTGTAGGCTAGCCCGCGTTCAGGTTGCCAGCGCATTCCCAATCACACCCCAGACGACGATCACGCAGTATCTTAGCGAGATGCATGCCAACGCCGAGTGGGACTTTGACTTCGTTAACGTAGAGGGGGAGCTCTCAAGCCAAGTAGTAGTCCAGGGCGCTTCACGTGTAGGTGCAAGAACCTTCACATGTACAAGCGGACCCGGTATCCTTTACATGCACCACCCCATGCAGGGCACTGGCAGTGGTAGACTCCCTGTAGTCATGGCGGTCGTCCACAGGGGCTACAAGGGTATGCATCCAGACCACAGT
>JAUWLH010000169.1 GCA_030613835.1 Candidatus Bathyarchaeota archaeon
CTCTTCATGAGCAGCCTCCCAACTGTTGAAGCAGTCATAACAGGAATAGTTGAAAGTCATTTCCTTTTTCTGCAAACCTTAGCACCCTCATAATCTGAAACAAACTCAAATCCTGCTTCAAGTAAAACTGTAAACCCATCAATAGATGAAGCTAGTTTTACGATAAAGCTGTCATCTTCCCCGAAATCCACAAGATGAGTATAGACAAGCGTATTTTTCAAGCTCTTGTGTCCTAGAAGTCTCTGGACATAAAGAATATCCTTGGTTCTGTGATAGGTCATAGTGGCTTTCCAGTGTCTTAGAGTTTTGAAGGTGATCTTCTCAAGGTTCGGGTTTCCTAGTCTCTTTGCTAGAACCTTTCGTCTTCTGTAGAAGTTTGAACGCATTGACTTCATCTTTGCTGGAAAGATACGCTCTCCCTTCTCTGTTTGATATACTAATGGAATAATCATAGAGACCAGTTTATCACTTGTCTTGAACTGTCGTGGTCTGCTATTCTTAGCTGGTTTATTCAGAGTGCATACCTTGGTTGAAAAGTTAAAATCATCAGGAACAAGACTCTGAGCCTCAGAAGGTCTGAAAGCACTTTCCTTCATAATCTGCATAAAACAACTAAGTTTCTGACCTAAACCACCTATAAGTTGATCAATCTCATTCTCGGTGGGAATGTAGGGTAGTTTCTCTACTGTCTTGAACCGTTTCGGCTTATAGTCAAATCCCTTCCAATTACACCAATCACGATAAGCCTGACCATACAAGTTCTTTCTACCATTAGATAACTCAGAATCCTTGATGTAAGTTTCAACCTCGGAACTATCCCAGAGACTAGACACTCGTTTCCTCAAAGCATTAATGATAATCTCCTTGTTCTTCGCAGTAATCAGCGCATTTTCACGGATTTCAAGAAGATAAGTGACATAACCCTCAGACACAGGGAATTTGGATGTGGCGCAGGGAATGGGATTCGAACCCATGGTCCCGTAAGGGAACCAGTTTTCAAGACTGGCGCCGTAGTCCACTTGGCTACCCCTGCACTAGGCAACAATGAAAGTAACCCGCATCTAAAACCTTATCGATTCAGAAAACCCTCCAGCCTCACCTGGTTCAGAAGCGCCGATACCACCACCTCGACCCTGGGAACCCCAGTGATGACGTACCTCTTCACCGCGTTCTTCACCACCACCTGCTTGTCGTCACCGTAGGCAATGCCGTTCAATCCGTCCAGAACCGCCTTCTCAAGGTTATCCAGATCCGGCGTCGTCATGACGTAGTTATCCTTCTTCCTGCTCTTTGGGCGCTTCATGTAGAACGCAAGCGCAAGCGCAACCGGACCGTTGAAAGGTTCCGGAAAATACTTCGACGCCTCCTCCTTCACCACCTTCTCCCACATAGTCACCTTCTTGGGCGTAAAACTCCAGGTCCTGCCCCCCTTCCTCACGGTCCTGGCACGGGCCTTGGGGACAGGATCCCCCACAACGGTGAAGCTAACCCTCATACCCGGGAATAGCCGCCCACACGCTAAGAGTCTTGTCCCACCAGAAACGGATAGGACTATGACAGCCTAAATAGTCTCTCAGTGTTCCGGGTCGTGACCCTGAACACCTCGGAGACATCCATTCCCTTTAACTCCGCGAGGGATTCAACCACAAGCCTAACGTCCACCGGAGTGCTCCTCCGAGCCAAGTTCTTGATGTAGACGGGGCTGTCAGTCTCCACGAGAATTCTATCAAGGGGAGCCTCAACCATCACAGCCCTAGCGCCCTTGCTGTACGCGACGCTAGGGGTCGCCGAAACATAAAAACCCGCGTCCAAAATGTCCCGCAAGGTATGGAGCGGCCCATCATACCAGTGGAAAACCCCCTCAACACCGGCCCCAGCCGCCAACTCCAGCGAGTCCTTATACGCAGACCTGCTGTGGATCGAGGCAGGCAAGTCGAACTCGGCAGCTAGGTCAAGGAACCTTGAGAAGATTCCCCTCATCCTGGCACGCACGTCATTTGGCTTTGCGAAAGAATACGCGTAATCAAGACCTATCTCGCCGACCGCGACACATCCATCCAGGTTCTCCCTGAGGTAAGCAACAGCGGCGTCAATATCGTCTTTCAATACCTCGGAGGGGTGGACGCCCAAGGCGGAGTAAAGATAACCCGGATGCTCCAAGGCAAGCCGTTTAGCCACCTTGCTTGACTCAAGGCTGCCCCCTACACAGATAACGGCATCAACGCCCGAATCCTTAGAAAACTGAACAACCAAATCAGGATCATCGAAACTCTCCATATGAACATGGGAGTCAATGAGACATCTCATTGGATTAACCGTCTATCTTTTCGATACTTATGATGATGGACGCGACGTTCCGCGTCCTACTCTGATAAGTAATCCGGTAGGTAGCGTCAAGCTCGATATTATGACTGCCTGGAAGCTTAATCTTGCCCTCACCATAACTCAAGATGTTTGTGTTACCCCCTTCGGTCTCCCAGACATCGAAAACCTTGCCCTCCCAGACCAGAACTGGTGGGTTTAGGTAGGTATAGGCTGATGAGGCGAAGACGATGGCAACAAGAACGAGGCCAGCTACAAGTGCCATGCGCTCCTTCCCATCCATCCCACTGAGGCTCATATAACACCTTTCCACCTCGGCGCATTATTAAGTTCACCGATAAATCGGCTAGATGAAGTTAACCAGCAGAAAACTGAGAACAGATACAACAGCCTGAAGCCCAATAAGAATCATCGTTACCTGAGGCTCGGTGAAATCACCCATATTCATCACGAGGTGAGTTAAACCGCGAATCTTATCCTCTCTCGGCTTGACGGTCCCGTTGGCCTGAAGCACGCCATAGCTCTCCGCCTCGAACCTTGAGGCGGCCTTGAGGAAAGCCTCTACAATGTAAGGCATGAAACAAAGTATCGCGAATTTCTCCATGTTCCCGATGACGGCCACGCTAGAGTAGACGGCTCCAATAGTATAATTCAAGTCGCCAGGGAAAACATCAGCGGGATACCAATTATATCGCAGGAACCCTAGAAGTGCAAAGGCGAAGCATAACGCGATTATGGCCGCGTTGAACTGGCCCTGCTGGTACGCGTATAACCCGATCGCCAAGTGGAGAATAAAACCCATCCCCGCTTCCAGGCCGTTAAAACCAGCGAGGAAGTTAGTGGCGTTACTGCAACATAAAACCGCGACTGGGACAAGTAGCAGCGGGTACAATAACCCGAACTCAACCTGCCCTAAAAAAGGGATGCTCATATGGCTAACCCCCGCGTTCACCGCCATCAATGGGACGGCAGCGGGCAACGGAATGAAGAAGTAGAGCCACCGTGGGATACCGATTTTCTTGAATTTTTCGAATTCTCCCACACCCTCTCTTTCCTTAGAAAGGGCAGTAAGAGTATCAAACACCCCGATCAATGTGATGATGAGCACGGTGCTGAGGGTCGCCAGTATATAGACCAACCCATTCAACCTAGGGGGTATGAATATTTCTATCCCTATGTAAAAGAAAACGCCCAGAAGAAAACCAGTAACGACGCCCGAGCCACCCATATCTGCAACCGGTTTCTTATCCTCTTTCATTATATCGAACCCCACGACCCCAATGGACTTCATGAACCTGTTAAAGATAGGCACAAGTACGCACGTGACAGCAAAACTGATCGAGATTGCTCCGATAATGGTGTAGGGTACACTGTTCATGGTTGGAGAGACTTCCGCCCAGCGGTTTATGAAACTACCCCCAATGTTTATCCAAAGGGGTTCATCCATAGCCTCGTGAAGCCCCTGATCGTGGATACGCTGGCATCAGGAAAGGGAACGAGGCTAACAACACGCGATGTAATAGGGGCAGGACCGCGAACCGTGGCGGGGGTCCTTGAGAAACACGGCATGGAACCGAGCATTGTACCCGTTGAAAAGTTCTTAAAGGGGAAAATTGAGAACGAGGGTTTTGATGTTATCCTAATCAGCGGTATGACCCCTGACATCCCCGCCATGGGGAAAACTATCCGAAAATGGCGCAAGGGAAACAAGGGTAGTGTGATAATCGGCGGACCCTCAAGCTCGGAACCAGAAAGGGTCTTGAAAAGGACTGGGGCTAATATTGCTATTA
>JAUWLH010000083.1 GCA_030613835.1 Candidatus Bathyarchaeota archaeon
CAGCTCATCGCTGCGGGCGATACAGAAGATGTTCGATCCATGCTCGTTCTCGTCCATGACCACCGAGCATGTTACCCACTTGTACATGGAGTAACATTTGATGGAAAAATGGTTTATAGTTTCCTAGAAAACGTCACTGGAAAAATAGGAAGGAATGGTTTACTCCAGCCAGAGGTCTCTGTCCTGGGGCTTCCAGATCTCCACGTTCATGCTGGTGTGGTCGAAGACATCCATATAGTAGGGGTCTACGGTCTTGTACTCCTTGTATGGGCCGTCATAGTCCTTGCGCCTTGCCTTGTACTTCTCGAAAGCCGCGAGGCTGTCGTACTCCCATATCATGACATGTCGCTCGGTCTCATCGCCCGCGATGTACTTGGTCATATACCTGAGGCTCTTCCACTCAGGGAACAGGTCCCTGTGCCCCTTGATCCACGCCATCCAGTTGCGCAGCGCCTCCTCGTGCTCGTGCTCCCTGCCCGGTTTGACCTTCCATGACTCAACTTCGTAGATTGCCATCTAAATCCAATAGAACTCGCCCCTCGAACGTTTAACGTTTAATACGCGCTGTTCGCGGGATGCGAATAACTGGCTACCTAATCGAATCAGATGCTATACATGATGTACAGGTATAACATCGAAACGATGAGATGAACCATGGTAACACTGAAACAGATCTTGAAAAACCTGCCCAATGAGATAGGGTACCCCTCACGCTCAGACACACCCAACACAATGATATTACTGGGGGAGCCAATGGGCGTCAGGCTTCCACCAAGGTTTGCCCCCACCACTAGCCCCCACCACACATCGGGTGAGACACCCCCCAGAACCCAGCTTGACAGGATAGGCGCGAAGGTCGCGGTCAATGGAATATTATCCACAAGCCCTGAAGGCAAGCCTGATAGCCACATTATAGATATAGGAAGGTTGTCGGGCCACCGTCCAGCCATGCCAAGTATGCTCACCGATAAAATCTCGATCAAACCGATCTTGACCATGCCGTTAATCATGACGAATAGGCCAGCCAAGAAGATGACTGTTGACCAATCGATCTCCTTGAAAACCTCCGAGGGCTCCTCACCGGAGAAACCCATCATCAAGCATCCACCGATCATCGCCACGAGGGCCGGCGTCAGCCCAATCAGGTCATAGAGCATGAAACCCATTATAGTTCCAGACAGGATTACAGCAGCTACCGAGTGTTTTCGACCCCACTTGATGACCCCAAACTCCTTGATGGCCAATTCAATCCATCCACTAAACTCCTTTGTACGTAACTCCATTTTTACATCCGAATCTACCTCAGACGCTGCCATGTCATCGACCCATTCTCCCTGATCCACTGGACGGAATTCCTGCTTGAACATCTCTCTAGGGTCCTCTAGGTAGAACCTGAAAAAGATCAGAATAGTTACCGTGAACAATATTATTCCAAGGGGCGCGATGTTATACAAAAACTCAAGAAAGGATATGCCTCCCTCAAGGGCTATGATGATGTTCGGGATAGAGCTCATCAATAGCATCATTCCCATCAGGTTGGCTATGATTGCCTGGAAAATTAGCAGCATCTCCGGCTTCATTTTGAGGGCTCGTGTCATGGTGATGGTGATGCTTGCTGAGATAAGCATGGCTCCTATATTGTTCAAGATCATTGAAAGAAGGGCGGTGAAGAGCAGGAGGTTGAACGCGAACATCCTCTGGCTTTTGGACGCCTTTAATATCTTAATGGCTATCCAGTTGAAGATTCCCGATCTCTCTGCGCCGTTTACCAGTAGCATCATGCCCGCTATCACGCCCAGTATCTCGATGTCTATGAGTTGGAGGACCTCATCCGGTGTTACCGCCCCGATTACTAGCATCGCCGCCGCCGCTAGGAGTGATGCATAGATACGGTCAATCCACTCTGTCGCGATAAGAACCATGGTCACGATGAAAACGAGGACTGAAAGGTTTTGGACCAGGATCATATTTCCTTTTTCTCTTCAAGGATTATTTCGTCCGGGTTTTTCCCCTCTATGAGTATCTTATTCTCTACCTTCCTGTACTCTGACATGAGTTTGTCATACGAGTGGCTTCTGAGTTTAACCAATATGTTCCACCTGTCACTGATTTCACCTTCCAGTTTGGACGTGGACGCTGAGATCACTTTTAGCTCTTTCCTGATCTCTTCTAGGTTCTCGTGTACGTGACGCTGGAACTCCTTCTCAATCGCTTCAATTCTATTCGTGGAGGCGGTGATTACTTTGAGCTGTTCCTTGACCAGGTTGAGTTCTTGTTCAATTTGAGCTTGAAACCTCTGCTCTATTTCCTGGACCTTGGATTCTAGTTCTTCCTCGACGATCTTTTTTGTCTCTCGCTCCATTCCCGTCCCCACCCATAAGTCACTTTATCTGTTTTATTAATATTCTTATCAAGTTATTTTTCCGCGTTAGCTAACTCAGGATAAAGACAAGTATAATTACTGAATCATCACAAGACTAAACAGCTGTCAAAGAAAGCCTCGGGTGTTAGGTATTACCACAAAGTGGTTTTCGAACAACTATTAGCATTCGAAAAAGGATATTATCGGAAAAAAACGCGGGTTTTATCTCTACGATCTATAATCCTGTACCATGAACGATGAGCCAAGGGTCCATCCGAACCTCGTCATGCTGGTAAGCATCGTGGCTGTATCGACGGCCTCCATACTCATCAGGTGGAGTGATGCGCCAGCCGTTATCATCGCGATGTACAGGATGCTCATCAGTGTGGCTCTACTTCTCCCCTTCTTCATCAGGAACGACGGAGTCGCGAAGCTAAAGGAGCTGGGGGCGAGGAACGTCCTCGGCTTGATAGGCGTTGGCGTGGTTCTGGCAATCCATTTCGCGTCATGGATAACCAGCCTCGGCATGACCTCCGTGGCCAGCAGCGTGATCTTCGTCCACATAGACCCCATATTCGTAGCCATTGTTAGCCATTTCTTCCTCAAGGAGAGGATCAATGGGCGGATCCTGGCTGGGATTATCATTAGCCTTGTTGGTGTGGCCATCATAGCCATAGGAGATGCAGTGGTCAGCGAGGCCAGCCTAAGGGGCGACCTCCTTGCGCTCCTCGGTGGCTTGATGCTAGGCATCTACCTGCTCGGCGGCAGGATATTTAGGAGGAACCTGGATCTGACCACGTATGTTGTCCCCGTGTACATCTCGGCCACCCTCGTCCTGATATTGATGAGCTTATTAACCGGGGCACCGTTGACGGGTTACGCCTCAAGGGAATACCTCCTCTTCTTTATCATCGCTCTCGTCCCCATGATCTTCGGGCACACGCTCTACAACTGGGCGTTGAGGTACGTCCCTGCACCCGTTGTATCGGTTAGCCTCCTGGGTGAACCGGTGGGGGCATCGGTTCTTGCCTTCTTTTTACTCAACGAGGTGCCCAGTGGACAGGTGTTATTGGGTGGCGTTGTAACGCTGGCCGGGATTTTGCTGAGTTCGTACCGTTCTGAGTAGAAAAAGCCCCGCATTAACTTTTTTTAGCTAAATTCTACCGTTTTTATGTTGATGACACAGAAGATTTAAAGACCGTATAGCCATTTTACGCCAAGTTCATCCCGAAAGTCAATCGAGTGTGTTCATTTGGACGCAAATATTATCGTAATCCTAATCTCGTTAGCACTGTTCCTCGCTTACATCAGCGGGATGCTGTTTACATTAACAAGGGTCCCCGACATGGTCTGGATGATCGGCTTCGGGGTCCTATTTGGGCCCGTGCTCGGGTTCTTCAAGTCCGAGACCATCATCAACCTCGTCCCATTCGTGGTGGTAATGGCCCTGAACCTCCTAATGTTCGAAGCAGGGCTCAACGTGGACCTCAAGACCTTTAAGGAGAGCCTGGAAAAATCAGGCTACCTGGGAGTAATCACCTTCACCCTGACAGCCTTCGTGGTCGGCAACCTGCTTCACTACCTTCTCCCATCGACCTTCACCATAACAGAGGGACTTCTATTCGGGGCGATGATAGGGGGAACCAGCACATCGACGATCCTTTCTATACTAGGAAGTATCGGCATGAGCAACAACGATGCGGCCGAGTGCAGGCTCATCCTCGTACTAGAGTCAATAGTGACTGACAGCCTCAGTATAGTAACCACGATGACCCTTATCCGCCTCATCCAGATGCCCGATATCCCCACTGACCGAGGGTTTCAAGGACATCGCGTTCGTGTTCACTGTGGCCATCATAGTCGGGTTCACCATGGGGGTGCTCTGGGTCCAGATACTCGATGTGGCGAGGAACAGGCCTTTCAACTACATCATGACCATCGCGGTGCTCTCCATGAGCTATGTTAGCGGAGAGCATATGGGGGGGGCCAGGGGCGGGTGCCCTGTCTGGCCTCGTCTTCGGCTTGACAATGACCAATTATCCACTATTCGCGTCCCGTTTCAACCTCAAGCAGAATGTCAGGGTCGAGAAGCGGAGACTGAAGGCCTTCTACGAGGAGATCACGTTCCTCATAAAGTCCCTCCTATTCCTTTTCGTGGGTCTCCAGTTCAGTATCACCACATGGTATATCGCCCTAGGGATAGGCCTGGCAACCGTGATCGGCGTGGTGAGGTACGCCGCAGTTAATGTGACCAAGTTCTTCGTGTCCCTGAACCAAGTAGAGGTGAAGGTATCGAGGCTGGGGTTCAGCAACGGGCTCACCGCCCTCGTGCTGGCGTATTTACCGCGCCTCGTGGAGGACAGTCATCTCTTCACCGACACAGGGATCTTCGTCAACCTTATTGCGCCCATCGTCATAACGACGGCCCTGTTTGGGGCGATAGCTGGGCCGATACTCTACAAAGACAGGCCAAAACCAGAACTGGTGACTGACCCCCTGAACGAGGATTAAATAGGGTATTGCGACTGAGTGTTTTGCATGGTTGATAACGCTGTCTACATGAAAAAGGTCCAAGACGAGGCTGATAAGATACTCCCTGAACTGAAAAAAGTAAAGGACGAGATCGGTCGCAACCCCGAGCTTGGGAGCGAGGAGGAGAAATCAAGCGAACTCCTCGTCGGACTGCTTCGGGGTCACGGGTTTGAGATCGAGTACCCCTTCTTCGGGATGCACACCGCGTTCAAGGCGGTGAAGAAAGGAAACGAGTCCGGTCCAGTCATCGCGATATGTGCCGAGTACGATGCCCTTCCAGGAGTTGGACACGGCTGCGGTCATAATATCATAGGGACTGCGGGAGTCGGTGCGGGTATCTCCGTGAGCAAGCTCTTGGATGAGCTTCCAGGCGAGGTCTGGGTAATAGGGACCCCAGCCGAGGAGGGACATGGCCCGTACGGCGGGTCAAAAGTCCGCATGGCCGAGCAGGGAGTGTTCGAGGGGGTCGATGTCAGTTATATGATCCACCCCATGACGGGTACCTCAATGGTCACTGGCAACTTCCTTGCAGTGTCAGGGATTACCATGGAGTTCAAGGGCAAGACAGCCCACGCTGCGGCCGATGCTCACAACGGGCAGAACGCGCTGAACGCGGCAATGCTAACCTATATGGCCATCCACGCCAACAGGCAGCAGCTCAGGAGGGATGCCAACCCGGTTGTCCACGGTATTGTGACAGAGGGAGGGCTGGCATCTAACATCATCCCTGACAAGGCAGTCCTCAAGTTTGGGGTCAGGAGCAGCGATGATACTTACATCCCCGAGCTCGTCGAGATGGTGGTCAACAGCGCCAAGGGCTCCGCGCTGGCAACAAATTGCGAGCTGGAGTACACCGTTCGAGCCGGCCTGAAATCAAACTTGCAAAACGATGGCCTTGAGAAGCTCTTCATCAAAATATTCGAGGCGCTAGGCCACGAGTACAGGGACCCCGTAGCTGTGGCCAAGATGCCTCCAGGGGGCAGTACTGACTTCGCGGACGTGACCCACGTAGTGGCTGGCATCCACCCGATGATCGGCCTGACCCACAAGCCGATGGCGATGCACAGCAAAGAGTTCGCGGCGGTGACCATGACCTCCGAGGGGGATAAGGGGCTAGAGGTAGGAGTCAAGGCACTGGCCATGGCGTCCGTGGAGCTTTTCACGAACCCCGGGACACTGGCGGAGATCAAGGATGAGTTCGAGAGTAGAAGGATAACCTAAATACCCCTCAACTCTTTTTCTAATATCATGATCCATGAGCCCTTTTAGCTTAGCCTAAAACCGTCACGTTGAAGGACGTTACAGATGTCACCCTGAGACCGTCGGAAGTGGGTGACCTTGAGCCGACTTGGGATATGTTCTCAATTCTTTCCTAGGAGACCCTTGAATTACAGCCGATACCGTTCAACAGGGAGCGAGTCGAGGGCTGGTTCAAGAACATCGATTACGAGCAACACCTGCCAATACTGGGTTTCGTTGATGAAAAAGGTGAGATAAGGGTAATCACATCCTCGACACTGGGTTTCCATTCATTGGAGCTGTACCACCATAGGGCCAAGTTCGGGATATCCATCCACGACGACTACCAGAACAGGGGGCTGGGCACCGCACTGACTCAGTACATGATCAACATCGCCCGTGAACGGGGGATCCAAAAAGTTGACCTAATGGTGGTGGCCCACAACAAGAGGTCCATAGGGGTCTACAAGAAGCTGGGCTTCGAGATGGAGGGCCATTTCATGATGAACCACTTCAACCAGGTGCTCAACGAGTACTGCGATGAGTACAAGATTTTTTGGTGCTTGAGGACTAATTCCTGATCCTCTCAATCAGTCTAGGCACAGAGATTAACGCGTCCCCCTGGTGGGCCACCGGGTTCTCC
>JAUWLH010000021.1 GCA_030613835.1 Candidatus Bathyarchaeota archaeon
TGCCAGCGTCTGACCGTTGCTCATGATGCCGCTGTTCTCCCCTTTCTCGTACCGAATCTTGCCTCCGCTCCGCACGCCTATGATGACATCACCTGGTCTGATCCTCTCGCCTGTGATGACCTTCTCAAGGGGCATCCTGCCGAATATGGTAACGCAAACATCGAGGGTCCTCAGCAGGTCAGGCAGGTCAGCGGTCTCACCGCCCGCGCACATGACCGGAGTCTCTTCCTTCCGGAGTACATCGAGACAGTCCCCGAAACCGGTGGAGAGCGCCTTGAGGAGCTCAACCCTGTCGATGAGGATGGTGTTGAACGCGACATAGTCAACGAATGTAATTGGGTCAGCACCGACGCAAACCAAGTCATTGATGTTCATGGCAAGGGCGTCCTGCGCCAGGCCGCTGAACCATGAGGCGTCCCCAGTCTCCTTGTAGTTGATATACGACATGATGGGCTTGCTGCCAGCGGAGTCCGTGTGGGTCACCAGCCCCATGCCGTGGTCAGCTGGGTCCCTCTGGATGACACAGAACGCATCAGGATAGAGATTATTGATAACCGACTTGAAGGTCTCGATGCCCTTCTTCTTTATGTCCACGCCCAGCTCCTCATACCTTGACACGGGTTACACCTTGCCTATGGGATGCCCCAGCGGATTATTAAAGTGAGTCGAGGACGGACTGATCCACGGTGTAGACGCCCATGCCGGGCTCCCCGAGGATGTTCTTGAACACGGAGGGGTAGTTTGCCTCCATGACAAGCCAGACGGGAGTGCCCCTATCACTATAATATTTCCAAATTCACACATCTTTCCCTCGTTTAGACCTATCTTCATAGTGTAGTAGCTGATCTGCCAGTGGTGGTAGCTGTCACTGTTCCAGTCAGCGGGGATTAATAGATACATCAGGCACCGGGCGGCGAAGGCAACTAGGAATATCCGCTTCCATTCGCGTTCCACAAACCATTGAAAGACCATTGATATCTCAAAGAAGGTTGACTTACACACATGTTAAATAAAAATAAACGTTTAGAGGAGGATCTTCAGCTCGGGGTCCGTCTTCTGCAGCTCACGGCAGGCATCAATCGTCTCAAAGGCCCTTCGGATATGGGGGATAGTTATTGACCCGCCCACGATGAGGCTCACGTTAAGCGACTCGTACAGCTCATTATCGGTCGCGCCGAGCTGAATCAGCCTGATTATGTGGTACGTGACGCAGTCATCGCATTTCAGAACCATGCTGGTAGTCAAGCCGCAGAACTCCAGGATCTTCTCGTCTAGCTCGCCAGGCTCGTACGCCCTTCCGTCAAGGGCCCAGAAACGTTTGAGGCCCAGGTGACCGCTGTTGGTGATCCTCTCGTTCATCCTGTGCCTGAACTTGTTGTACTCGATCAAGTCTTTCATGCTGGCAGAGTTGGAGATTCAGGCGTATAAGGTGTAGCTTGTGGAGTATGAGATATATTCCAGAGAGCATATTCACGTCCAAGATGACCAACATCAAGGAAGGCGACGAGATCTACCTCGTGTTCGACCGCAAGCAGAACTACAAGCTCAAGGTGATGGCAGGGGAAAAGTTCCACACCAGGAAGGGTTTCATCGAGCTGGGTGACCTCATTGGCAAGCCGTATGGGATGGTCGTGACGAGCAGCCTGGGCGCGTCTTTCTACGTGCTGAAGCCCCTCATCAGGGACAGGGTTCTGAAGACGGACAGGCAGACACAGGTGCTCTACCCCAAAGACATCAGCTACATCCTGTTCCAGATGGATTTGGGGTCAGGCAGCAGGGTCGTTGAGGCTGGGACGGGAAGCGGTGCGCTGACGATGGCCATGGCCAACGCGGTCAGGCCGGATGGTATGATCTACAGCTACGATATCAGCGAGAGGCACCAGAAGGTTGCGGCTAGGAACATCAATAAATCGGGTTTGATGCCATGGGTGGGGCTTGGCATCAAGGATATCACTGAAGGTATCCCAGATGAGGACGTTGACGCGGTCTTCCTTGACATGGCACAACCTTGGAAGGTAGTACGGTCGGCATGGGAGGCACTCGCGGGAAGCGGCGTGTTCATGTCGTTCAGCCCCACCATCGAGCAGGTCATGAAGACCACAGAGGAACTGAGTAATCTTCCTTTCATAGAGATAATAACCGTTGAGCTGCTTCTCAGAGAGATTACAGTTGCCCCAAACAAGACCAGGCCCAGGACCCAGATGATAGGGCACTCGGGGTACATGACATCCGCAAGAAAGGTCATCGAGCTCCTCGAATGATTTAACCCATCGAACCCATCGTTTACATTATGGAGCTCGTCAAGCCCAAGAGGTTGAGACAAGGGGACACAGTTAGAGTCGTGACCCCCGCAAGCAACATGGCATCTCTTGCAAAGCCAGCAGTGAGGAGGGGAATAGAGAACCTTGAGAAACTCGGGTTTGAGGTCGAGATTGACCCAAACGTCTACAGGTCATACAAAGGCACCGCAGGTAGACCAATGGAACGTGCCGAGAGTCTGATGGAGGTGTTCCTAGACGGTTCTGTTGATGGCATCATGTGTTGCTGGGGCGGGTTCAACAGCAACGATATCATTGATCACCTAGACTACCAGGCAATTAGGGAAAATCCCAAGATCTTTGTGGGGTACAGCGACATCACCATCCTGAACACGGCGCTCTACAAAGAGGCTGGATTGGTGAACTTCCAGGGACCAGCCTTTGTCACTTTCACCCACGATTTCCTCATGCCATGGGAGGTAGATGTGTTTAAGCAGGTGATCATGACTGGGAGCGAACAAGTTGAGATCAGGGCTTCCCCAACACTCATCGATGATCCGTTCTTCTGGAAACACCCAGAGGAACCAGTTGAGGAGAAGCAGAACCCGGGATGGGGCATCGTCAATGGTGGCGAGGCGGAGGGCAGACTCATAGGGGGTCACTTGGGGACGCTGCTATGCCTGGCGGGGACAAAGTACTGGCCTGACCTCAAAGACCATATCCTGTTCATCGAGGCAGACGAGGAGGACATCGGGGCTGTAAATATCACTCGCCAGTTGCGTCATCTAAAACACCTAGGAGCATTAGATGAGATCTCTGGGCTGGTGGTTGGCCGGATCCCAGAGGTGCTTGGATTGAAGGGGGATCAAAGCATCGAGTCCATTGTGGGGGACGCTGTGGAGGGACTAGACATCCCAGTTGTTACCCAGTTTGATTTCGGTCACACAAACCCAATTGCCACTATTCCAATAGGTGTGCGGGGGAGAATCTCCGCGGAGAAAAAAGCGTTAACGCTTTTAGAAGCAGGAGTACGGTAAAAAAGATATTTCTTTACATTGAAATACATACTATAAACATATATTTTATATAGTTTTTTAATGAATTGAGTTATTCTCATCAAACCTAAGAATAGTCTTTTAAAGCTATTCAGTCGCCCCTAAAATGGACTGGCTAGTGGGCGCTAGGCTCCTGAGGAACAGTAAGGTTTCCCGAAGAAGTATTGGGCTACCGGAGCGGGATACCCTAACGGCAACGAAGGACGACAGTGGTCCACTCAGCCACGCTCCGCTTTTCCATTATCTCTTGTGACATCAATATAAAACCTCGCAGACTCCATTCGAGGATCAAAGGGTATAATCAACCCCTCTGAACAACAAGTAAGTTTACGTTTTCACATTAAAAACTGGGGTTTCTGGAAATGCATAGAATATTGATCACATTGAATTGCATGAACCAGTAAAATTTTATCGGATTCATACTCAAAACACTATAAACTATTACACATTCATGTTAAATCCATGAATTAGTTTCAATACTTGAAAGAATGACTAATAAACCCTGAAAAAAGCCTGAGGGCAACCGATAAACGATGAAACCGCGCAGTACTTTCTGATACTTATGGAGAAGAGAGCACTCAAACTCATGGCTAAGATGATGGACGCGTTCGGCCCATCTGGATTCGAGAGAGAGATCAACAGGATCGTGAAGAAGGAGGTAGAGCCTTTCGTTGACGAGATTATCACCGACAAGCTGGGCTCTGTTGCATTCAAGCTCAATGGAGACGGTCCCAAGGTACTCCTAGCGGGGCACACCGACGAGGTTGGATTCATCATCTCCTCAATCACAAAGGAGGGATTCCTTACGTTCAACCAGCTGGGCGGCTGGTGGGATCAGGTGCTCCTGGCTCAGAAGGTGATAATCAGGGGAAAGAAGGGGGACGTCATCGGCATTATTGCCTCAAAGCCGCCGCACATCATACCGCAGGAGGAGAGGAAAAAGGTGGTCGTCAAGAAGAACATGTTCATCGATATTGGCGTCTGCAGCAAGGAGGAGGTCGAGGAGATAGGTATCAGGGTAGGTGACCCGGTTGTCCCGTGGAGTCCATTCCAGACCCTTCACGATGGAAAGGTGGCAATGGGCAAGGCATTCGATGACAGGATCGGGGCCTTCGTCATCATGGAGGCCATGCGCAGGATCAAGGAGCAGGACAACCATCATCCCAATATCATTATTGGAGCGGCCACAGTCCAAGAGGAGGTGGGCCTCAGGGGAGCCCAGACAATTGCTCAGACGATAAACCCCGACGTTGCCATAGTCCTAGAGGTCGACATAGCAGGCGACGTACCAGGAATCAAGCCACACGAGGCAGCCACCAAGATGGGCGAGGGCCCTGGAATGATCACCTACGACAGGAGCATGATACCAAATCAGGAGCTCAAGGAGTTTGTCCTTGGTATCGCATCTCAGGCACAGATACCTATCCAGCTCAGCCAGATGGCTGGAGGGGGGACCGACGCGGGTAGGATCCACGTCAACAGTTCGGGCTGTCCATCGGTGGTGTTAACCGTACCCACGAGGCACATCCACAGCCACATCGGGCTACTGAGCCTCAAGGACACCGAGAACATGATTAGGCTGCTCGTTGAGCTACTGAAGAAGCTGGACTGGGACACCGTCAATAGCTTCTCGGAGCTCTAAACAAGCTCCAAATCCTCTTCAATGAATTTTGACCAGTCAATTTTCAGCATCGCGTAGATGAAGACTACCATCAGTCCGGTTGATAACAATCCCCCTTGCCAGCCACTTGATGCAAAAACATCTTTGATTATGCTGTAGCTGTACCGGCCCGCATAAGCGACAATGGTGCACATCAGGAACTTTCCAGCAAACATGGCAGCTATAGCCTTCTTGAGATCGAAACGCATCATGCCCAGAGGGATGAGAATCAGGTCATCGGGCAGGGGCAGCAAGGCGAAGAGAAAGATAATCGTCACCCCGAATTTTTCAACAAGCTTTTTTGCTGTCTCTAATTGTTTCCCGTATCTATCATGCAGCACTCGTCTGCCGCCCATCCCGATAAGGTAGGCACTGAACTCACCGACCGTGGATCCGAGCCCACAAACTAATCCCAGTAATAGAGGATTGAGGGTCGCGCCGAAGGCGTAAATGGTAAGGACAAAGGGCACAGGGAAGAAAACAGTGAAGTTACCGAATGTCGAGATGAAGAAAGCTCCCAGGTATCCGTAGGTGGATACTAGGTCGTTCATCCATCCCCATATGTCCGCCATGATATCACCGAATTACCATCAGTCCCTTTCGATTAGATAAGAAGTACGATAATGAGGGGTTCCTTTTTTCATGAAATAACCAACCTAACAGGATTTATAACGAATATGGAAGCCATGTGTTTATACTTATGCGCGCTTACTGAACCACTTTCAGGCATCTCTTGATCCTTTTCATATGCTGACTTTATGTATCTCGACAAGTGAAGATGTTTTGTGGGTGAGTTTTAGAAATAAGGGAGTTATAGCTTCTTGCCCAAAAGGGTATACTACTGAGGTGATGCCTTGGGATACGGTGTTGGGGTTTTGGTACTGTGAGCACTCTGATTGTGGTCAATCATACCATGCCCTTTAGTGGCGTGTGATACGCTGGCCATACGAAGAGCGCCTTGCAAGAATCCCAAAAGGTACTCCTGACTACAAATAATCTTTCTAAAAGAAGTAAGAAATTACCTTTAATTGATGCGCGTGCATATGTTGCCTAGTCTATTATAGAATAGGACTCCAGAATATTATTTAATATTTAGACTATGGAGTAATTAGAATGTCTAATTTAGAGTATATGCGAAGAAGGAAGAAACAGCCTATTACTGAGCAAGAATGTATGATAAAATTTTATGAGTCAATCGATAATAAACAACGAATAATGAACAAATGGTTAAAGAAGCCAGAGCGATAGAAATGATCTGCTCATAAGAACTTTTGAAATAATACGCGCGTGTTAGATTAGGGGCCATTTCTAAGGAATAGAAACAACATATCTATAACCACAAAAAAGATTAATACGTTTACTGTGTAGACATCGTTTCTACTTAATGATTTTTTCATACTCATATAACCTGTTTATAGAATTATATAGTTTATCAGTAGATTATTGTATAATTATTTTATTACATTTAGTAAACAAACAGTATATAATAAAAAATAAGTTGTATATTTTACATTTTTACGGAAACAATGTTACACACCTAGGTTCAGGTAAAAGAAGGGCCTGGGGTTTTACCCTTCCAGGGGGATCGGAATTGTGGCAAAACCCCACATAGACCCTATTTGACTCATCCAGTATTCTATATTAAATGAATATGGATTATCACTCCACGTAAACAAAGATTAACTCCATGCGCGTATTAGTTGGAGAGCTATACTATTCTAGGTTAATCCTACATAACACAAACTGATAATCATCTTATACTCTATCATGTTTTAACTTCAGAAAACTAACAGGCGGCAACACTGTGTCTTTCACCAACAAAATCGATGTCCTTGATTTACTCATAAATCTCCTCCGAGAACATGAAACAAAACTAGACTCCCTAATCGAAAGAATGGAAATAGTAGACCAAACAACCAACAAAAACCCCAAACCCAGTGAAACCCCAAGGGAATACGATTCATCGACTAGCACAGAATCCATGTCTCACAATATTCTCGTTGTCGACGACGACAAGAATCTAGCTAACACCTTCAAAATGATCCTAGAAACAGTAGGGTACAACGTTGACACCGCTTTCACGGGGCTACAAGCACTCTACAAGATAAACAAGAAAACATATGGACTTGTTCTCCTTGACCTGAATCTCCCAGATGTAATGGGTGATGGGTCGCCGAGGAGATCGAGGAACTATCCAGACAGACTGATATCGTGTTCATCACCGGGCATGAGATGTTAAAGAGTGAAGTTGAAACTCAACTGGATGAGAAAGAGGTACTGATGAAGCCCATTGCTCCAGAGGACCTTCTAAAAACCACGATAAAAAGACTAGAATCCATAAACCCAAACTAAAACGAATATTCTACAGTCTGCGTGCTTGCGGAAGAACTAAGATAAAATCCCCAACTATACCAAAATAGTATCAAAACCATGTTCACCTTATATACCCCCCTCATTACCCGTGTTGAATGGTGTTGAAAGAACTAAAAATCAGACTCACCGACGAAGACGTTGAGCAAATACGAAAACTCAAGGGTAAACGCACAGACTGGGGAATCTACATGAAGGGTCTAGACATAGCTCCATTGAAGCAAGGACACGCGCTCGCGGAACACGCGGATTTCATGTTCGATGCCGTGATAGAGAACGTCAGCGGCCTGAGCGGGGAGCAGCTAAACTGGAAACCCATTGAGGACACCAAGGATATTGAGCAATTCTGACCCACACTACTAGGATCGCGTTGATCCTTATTCCACAGGTCATCGACGGAACAGTCAACCCGGAGGGGTGGGATGACGACTACGAGAATATACCACACAGGTACGAGGAGTTATTGAAAGACCTGAACGAGGCGCGTGAGATAGTCGTTGATGGAATTAGGGGATTGGATGAAAAAGGGTTAGAGGCCGAGCTTGAGCTATGGGGAAGGAAAATGGTTAAGAAAAACCTTCTATTCCACCTTCTAAGGGAGATCGTTCACCACAGCGGCCAGATAGCCATGCTCAAGGGCATGTACAAGAGGAGCACGGCCTAGACTCGTTTAAGGAACGCCTCTACTCCTTCCTCGGCCAGCCCAGACTCGTCTATGAACACGGTATCCCCGTACTTCTCCATTGCCTTTTGAGCGAACACCCCCGAGGCTATGTATAAGGAATCATCGAGCCAAATCTTCGTTGTGCCAAGCCCGCAGGAAGGGGATTTGCTCTTCAGGACAAAGGCATCAACATTGTCCTGCTTCGATAAGAAATCGTCAGATGCCCGCTCCAATGCCACGGTTACATCAAGGCAGGTCTCATCCTGAATGACATAGAGGTGACCATCCTTCAGGTAAAGGTTGATGGGCTCTCGGGGGATTCCGAGTCCCGCTAGCACCTCAGGGCAGACGGGGACGACATCAGCCCTGGATTGTAACTCCTCAAGCCAATCAGCCTCGACCATCTCCCCGTTGTACCTGCACGCCTCGAAACCCAAGCACCTGCTGACAACTATCCTTGGCCTTGACAAGATAACAAAATAGAGGTAAAAAGGGATATTTGGGTTATTGGTTGGCTTTCGCCTTCCAGACCTTCTCCTGCTCTGGGTGCTCTTGGAAGAACTTGTCGATGATCTCATCACACGTGCCCTGTGCGGCTACAAGTGCCTCGGCCAGGTTGATAGTGGTCATCCTCTTGTCCTTCTTCAGGAACCTGCCATCGACGATGACATTGTCGATGTCACCGGGAGTCCCATAGAGGAAGATGCTCGTGATAGGGTCCCTTGTAGGAGTGATGTAGGGGTTCATCAGGTCGAAGGTGATCACGTCTGCCTTCTTGCTCACCTCCAGGCTTCCGACCTCGCTATCAACGCCTAGGGTCTTGGCCCCTCCGATGGTGGCCAGCTCCAGCATTGTGTAGAAATCGGGCCTCGTTGATGCCCTGCTTGCGTTTATCATGCCCAGGTAGCCCCCAGCCTTGGACGCCCTAGCCTGGACTCCCGTCCTCTGCTTCCTTATGAGGTCCAGCATGTCGTGGAAGTAATCATCAGTGCCCAGTCCAACCGGGATTCCCATGTCTATCCAGTCGATGAGCGGGCTCTCGACGCTGTGGCAGTGGAGGATGCCCATGCCAGTCTCCTTGATTAGCTGGAAGTCCTTGGCAGTTCCATATGTCAGGTGCGCTCCTGTCAGCTTGTCGTCCATGATGCCCAGATCGTAGAGGTGCTGGGGAGGGGTTTTGCCGTACAGCTTCTTTACCTGCTTGTACTCTCTCTGGCTCTGGCTCAGGTGTGTTGTGACCCTAAGCCCGTGCTCGTCTGCGAACGCCTTCATGTCCAGGTATACGTCTGGCTGTGTCATGTCGGGTGCCTTGGGGCACATGAGGGTGGTGATCTTTCCATCGGCCTTGCCGTGCCATTTGTGGTAGAGGTCCTTGGCCCTCTTGACCGCGGCGTCCTTCTTCTCGGGTAGGTACTCAAAGACCCCGTGCTTGAGCTTCTCAAGGCTGACGTGCTCTACATCTCCGGCTACGATGCACCTGTTACCGGCCTCATCAACGGCCTTGGCGTAGCCGTCGGGATACGTGTAGATGAGCATGCTGGTGGTGGAGCCTCCATAGATGAACTCAGCGCATGACGCCAGTCCCAGGGTCTCCATCTGGCCTGGCTGTCTGTACCCCTCAAGGGGTAGGTTGGTCTCGAAGAAGTCTCCCATGAGCTCGTAAACGCCCCGGAAGTACTGCTGCAGGTGGGTGTGACTGTTGACGAAGCCGGGCATCACAAGGTGGTGTTTGGCGTCAACCACGTACTCGGGGTCTGGTACCTTCAGGTTCTCACCGATCTCGACGATCCTGTCGTCAACGATGTGTACATCGCCCTCTGGGACGATGGTCCGGTTCTCGTCCATGGTGGCGATGAACCCCTTTTTTATCAGTATATCGGAATGTTTTCCCATAATCTCTCACACTATGATAATTTCTTCAAAGATAATCAATGAGCTATTTTAATTCACTTGCCCAGAACGCGACTAGGAAAATAGGGATTCAAACTAGTTTTTATTGATAGATGATCCTGAACTTGTATAGACAGGGGTTCTGTTATGGGAAAAGTCGGTAGCAAAGAATCGAGTTCTATTCCAGAGTACGATGTCGTGATCGTTGGAGGCGGACCGGCTGGGATTACGGCGGCCATAAGATGCATGAACCATCACCTGTCCGTCTTGCTTGTCGAGGGGAGAAAACTCGGTGGCCAGTTGATCCAGCTTTACCCGACGAAATTCATCTATGATTACTCGTCATACCCTGAGATCCGCGCTGGCTACCTCGCTGACAGGATGGTTCACCACGCCAGGTACAAGAACGTGCCAATGCTGGAGAATACACCGGTGGAGTCCATCGTCAAGGAGGGCAAGATGTTCAGGATAACCACGCCAGATAACGAGTTACTGACCAAGACGGTGATACTGGCCATAGGAATGGGGCTGTTTGAGCCCAGAAAACTGGGACTGCCTGGCGAGAAACAGTTCGAGAACAAGGGAATAGCCTACGCGGTCCCTAACACGGACATGTACAGGGGACAAACTGTCCTAGTTGTGGGTGGTGGAGACTCGGCAGTGGAGAACGCGATAGGGCTCAGCAGTGTCGCTAGGGTCATACAGATCCATCGAAGGGGGAGCCTGAGGGCCATCGAGTCCAACCTAGAGGTCCTTAAGAACTCGCTGGTCGAGGTCCGTACCAACACTGAACTAGCGGAGATTCATGGTGATGACCGGCTCCGGAAGGTCGTCCTGTACAACAACGTGGAGGACAGGTCCTATGAGATGGAGGTCAACCTGGTGGTAATCAACATCGGGTTCTCACCCGACCTGTCATTGGTCGATAAGGCTGGGGTCGATAACGACGGAAACCATATCCTCATCGATAGGACCAACATGAACACCAACATATCCGGTATCTTCGCTTGCGGCGACATAGTGGAGTACTCCGGGAAGGCTCGGCAGATCCTTCCCGCGTTGGGCGAGGGAGTGACCGCTGCCGAGGAGGCTTATAATTACATAAAATCGCCTTACTGGGTCAAGGAGATATGTGGGAGGATAGAGGTAGACAAGGAGAAATGCATATCATGCGGTGCATGCATGTCGATTTGTCCAAAGGTGTTCCAAAGGGACTGCTCCGGGAAATCAGAGGTGAAGGAGGAAGCGGACGTTATGCTCCCGTGCGTGGATACCGCGATCGAGGCATGCCCCACACAGGCAATCTCATTGAACTAAAAGGGGGGTGAGGAGTTACTCCTCGACTGCGTCAGCGAAGTAATCAGGGTCGTTATCAAGGTAGATCGGGTTTGGCTCACCGCATTTTTGGCAGAACCTGTCCTCGTATCGAAGGTGAGCGCCACAATCATGAACCATCCAAAGTTGGGCCCCGCAGTTCGGACAGAACTTGGTCTTGGTCATGGGGTGCGGACCCTGGCTCAGCGTTGACCTGATCTCAGTCTTACAGTATGCACAATGTCCTTTCTTGACTAGAGTCTCCACAAACTGGTGTTAGATCTAGAATCTATAAAACCTGTGATTTGCTCAGCTGGCAGGACCGGCATACCTCCCGTGTAGTAGGCGCTCCACATATCTTACAATTGTTAAGAACCCCACCAGAGAGGATCTGGGACCTGAGCTTTAGGCCAGTCTGGTACATTGTGAACTTTGTCCCAGGTCGTTTATGCTCCATCTGGTTGATGAATCGCCTTGCATCTGTCCTCATGGCCTCGTCGGCGTAGGGACATGGGAGGCTCTGGAACTCCAGGTCGTTGATGAAGGCGTAGTAGGAGGTCTCCTTCTCAGGTACCTCGCACAGGGGCTTTACCCGCCTCACGTACTCCCCAAGCTGCTGGCCACCGGGATTGAAGGCATGGACCCGTCTAATATCGCCCCGCATTATATTGAGTAGCACCGACTGGGCCATGTCGTCCAGGTTGTGTCCGGTGGCCAGCCTGTCGGCGTCCACCTTCTTGGCTGCCTCGTTGAGGGCTCGCCTCCTGAGCACCCCACAGTAGCTACAGGTACCGAGCTCCCTCTCCTTGACGGCGATCTCGTCCATGGTCTCGTCGAACAGGTCCCTGAAGCTGAGGACGTGCATCTCTATGTCGAGCTCCTTGCAGTTCTTCTCGGCCAACCTTAGCGCCTCGTCCCTGTACCCGCTTACGCCCTCGTCAATGCAGATGGCTATGAGCTCGGCCTTGGGCATCTTTGCCTCTATCCTGTGGAGCAACCTCAGCAGGGTCAGGCTGTCCTTGCCGCCGCTGACCCCGATGGCTATCCTGCTGTCGTACTCGAACATCTTGTACTTGTTGATGGTCCTCTTCACCCGCTCAGTGATGGTCTCGTTGAAACAATCAGGGCATAGTCGCTCTCCCGAGTAGGGGCGGAAATATGTAGATTGTTTGACTGAGCAACGGGTACAGGTACTGGACATCGCTTGGATGTTGGACGGGCGGGATAAAAATCTAGCCGCCGTGGATCACGGAGAGGAGAACCAGCTCCTGGCCCCTCTTAACAGGTGTCTCCAGCCCCTCAAGGTTGTTCACCTCGATGCCGTCAAGCATGATGAGGGCGTTGGGGAGAGGGCTGTCAACCTCTTTGTCCCATAGAACGCCCTCAAGGCGCTCATCCTCTGCCATCAAGTCCCTGATGACAGAGTCAATGGTTGCGCCTTCAACGACCTCGATTGTCTGCTCCTTGGAGCCACCGGCCTCACGGAGAACCCCCAGCATCCTGACCTTGAGGCTCATAACCGTTCAGGCTTGCCGGTGACCTATAAACTCTTCACGAGCTTGGCCAGGAAGAAACCGTTGCACTCGTGGACGTGGGGAAACATCCTCTGGGCCTTTTCAAGCCCATTGAGGCCAGGTGAGCCAATCCTGGGCTCGGCCTTAACTATCTCGAAATCATGGTTCCTGTCGATGAACCATCTCACGACCCCCTCGTTCTCCTCGAAAGTGATGCTGCATGTGCTGTAGATGAGTGTTCCACCGGGGCGGACGTAACGTGCCATGTTCTCGATGATCTCCCTCTGAAGACCACTCATTTTGGCGATACTCCGCCGCGTCAGCCTCCACTTGCCGCTGGGCTCCTTGTGGAAGGTACCCGAACCTGTGCAAGGGGGATCAATCACAACGATATCTGCCTTGATGGGCTCAATGATATCGGGTTTCGTCGCGTCACCAAGTATCGGCTTGGCTATTGTGACCCCCAGCTTGTTCATCAGGCTCTCCCAGCTCTTGAGGCGACGCTGGTTATAGTCAATGGAGATTATACTGCCCTGGTTTTCCATCAACTGCGCCATGTGGCTCGTCTTGACCCCGGGGGCAGCGCAGACATCGATGACGGTCTCCCCTGGCTTTGGGTAGGCTATCGCACCCACTGCGATGCTGGCTTTGTCCTGTAGGATGAAATGTCCGTCCCTGTACTCAGCTGTCTCGGTGATTTCTCCCTTTTCAAGGACCTTGTAAGTGTATTCGAGGTGCGGCTCCTTGACCAACTTGTACCCCTTTTTGAACAGGACATTGATTGAGTTCTCATCAGCCTTCAAGGTATTCACTCTGAGGTAGCTGGGGTAATCCACGTACCTCAACAGGTCCTCTGTCTCCGAGTACCCGAACCTGTTGTACAGGTAGTCAACGTACCAGATCGGGTGGAAGTGAGTGTACGCCAGCTTCTGGACATCCGATGCGGTATCCAAATGTATTGAGGTTAATGGGATGATGTCTATCCCGTCCTGGATATTCCGCATGTCCCTTTTACCTAGGAGGCTTGATGTGTGCTCTGCCAGCTCGTAGGCGGCCCTAATGGATCCCTCTCCGTAATGGGAGAAATACGTGAAGAGCCTGAGAAAGCTCCTGACCCCAATCTTCTGGTTCCCGATGCTGTCGGGGTCAAGAGAGGAATTGACGATGTAATCAATGGAGTTCTTTCGTCGAATGGTTTCCATGACCAGCTCGCGAGCCTCATCGACTACGGCTCTATCACTTATCCTCAGTTGCTTGACGGTCTTCCTGATGGCTGCATCCGCGTTTAGCCGCTCAAGCTCGATCCAGCTTAGGGCCTCGATGGCCAGGGTCCATGACAGAGACATTGTCTGGGGGTTCAGTGAGTCCCCGAGATAAAAAACTAGGCGCTGGTATCGATCTCAACCGAGCCATCGGATGATATCTTGGCCCTCACGTGCCTCAACGCCCAGCAGCTGATGACCACCCCGACGGGTAGGCTCGCAGGATGCCTCGCCGCAAACTCCATGTGTAGATCAAGGACACTCGGGCCCTCGCCCAGCCCCATGGCACCTATACCCAGTTGGTTGAGCTTGCCAAGGAGTTCCTCCTCCATGGAAGCCACCTTGGGGTCATCGTTCCTGACCTTGAAGGGCTTCAGCAGAGCGTTCTTGGCCAGTTTTATACAAAGGTCCTCTCCCCCACCCACGCCGACCCCCACGAAGTACGGT
>JAUWLH010000152.1 GCA_030613835.1 Candidatus Bathyarchaeota archaeon
GGTCTTCTTGATTCCCTCATCCTTCATCTTCTGGATGGCCCTGTTTCCTATGAAGTAGCCAGGCTTCTTGAGCTTGACGGTCCACCTCAACCCCGCCTCCAGAGGGTTGATGCTCTCTTCGATATCGTTGCCGTAGAGCCACAGACCCGCCTCAAGCCTGAGGCTGTCCCTTGATCCTAGACCACACGGGGTAGCACCTGCGGTGATGAGATCGGTCCAGATCTTCATAGCCTTTTCGGGGCTGTCAACCGGGCAGTCAGGGATGAATATCTCGAAACCATCCTCTCCTGTATACCCTGTACGCGCTGCCATCACTTTATAGCCACTGATTATTAGGTCAGCGATGTAGAATCTCTTGACATCGTCTAGGTTCTCCTCGGTTATCTTCTGCATGACCTCCTGTGCCTTTGGCCCCTGAACGGCGATCATAGCGTAGCTGTCGCTAACATCCTCCAGCTTGACCTTGAAGTCCTTGCTGTTCTTCTTCAGCCACTTGAAGTCCTTCTCCCTGCCGCTGGCGTTGTACACGACCCAGTATTTCTCGTCGTTGATCTTGTAGAGGATGAGGTCGTCGACGATTCCGCCTGTTGGCTTGCACATAACGGTATATAGGCCGCCATTTGGCTCAAGCTTTGTAACATTATTTGTGACGACATAGTTGAGGAATCTCTCAACATCCGGGCCCGTAGCCCATGTCCTGCCCATATGACATGTATCAAATATGCCGCACGAGTCACGCACAACTGCATGCTCGGACTGGATGCCCTTGTACCAGACTGGCATAGCGTACCCCCCGAAATCTATAACATTTCCATGCTCGGAGTGATACTCGTATAGATGAGTTTTCTTTAAATCCAATGGGATTACCGTATGCTAATCCACCAAATAAGGTTTAAAACTATTGTCGGGTCTTTTTCGTTTCGCACGGTTTAACCGATACAGCGTCTGTCTCAAAGGACAGGTCCTTTCCACATATGGGACATTTTCCCTCGAATTTCTTGATGACATCCTGCGGAGATTTCAGAAGGTCTCCCTGGTAAAGGACCTCATTACATTCCTTGCATACTATTCTCTGTGGCATTAGTTCCCCTCAATAACATTTCTTATCGGTGATTTCCATTAATAAAGTTCTGGTTTTTCCCCGAGGGAAAAAAGATTATAAGATAAGCGGTATTCATTTCCCGCAAGAGGGACACGATATATCAAAGACTGGCAAGAGAAAGACGAACAGCAGAATTAAGATTCCAAAAAAGTACCTGCAGGCTGGCGTAGTTCTGTTTAGCATATTCATCCTTGGTG
Organism: Candidatus Bathyarchaeota archaeon; assembly: GCA_030613835.1. Lineage (GTDB taxonomy): Archaea > Thermoproteota > Bathyarchaeia > TCS64 > TCS64 > RBG-16-57-9. The sequence goes on from JAUWLH010000152.1 coordinate 1,300, forward strand.
GGGGTTTCTACAATATTCTAGAGAATCCTCCAGCGATTATTCCACTCCAGAACGGGTACAGCTCCCTCCATCCATATTTCTCGAGCCAGACCGCGACGGAGGGTTACGTGGTGATGATCACAAATCTATTTATCTTCATGGGATTCTGGATGACCTACAAGAGCACTCAGGTGACCTATGACAGGACAGGGGCTAATAGATGGCTAATGGCTGGCATCCTGGCGGTGTTCACTGGACTTGCATCAAATTATGCCTTGATTCAAATCAAGCAGTCCATTTTATAGACACAGCGAAACCGTTTAGAGTCCATACCCCTTCTTAATATGGATTAACATTGAAAAAAATAGGTTTCATCGGGATCGGCCTGATGGGCGCTGGAATGTCCAAGAATCTGTTAAAGGCGGGTTACGAGGTAACAGTCTGGAACAGGACGGAGTCAAAGACCAAGCCAGTTGTCGAGGCGGGGGCCAAGTTAGCCAAGAGCCCTAAAGAGGTCGCGGAGAACAGCGACATTGTGATCAGTATAGTAACAGGCAGCAAGGACGTGGAACAGGTGTTACTGGGAGAATCTGGAGCCATCCACGGTGCAAAGAAAGGTGACATCTTCATTGATATGAGCACGATTAGTCCAATCACCACCAAGGAGGTTGCAGAGGAATTAGCGAAGAAGGGCATAGAGATGCTTGACGGTCCGGTTAGCGGGGGAGTTATCGGCGCGAACAAAGGCACACTGAGCATCATGGTTGGGGGCAAGCCAGAAGTGTTCGAAAAATGTAAACCAATCCTAGAGGCGATGGGCAAGACCATCACGTATATCGGCGGAAACGGCGACGGACAGGTATGCAAGGCGGTAAACCAGATATTGGTGGGAACAGCCATGCTTGGAGTTGCAGAGGCACTTGTCTTCGCAGCCAAGGCTGGCGTTGACGTAGCGAAGGTACACCAAGCTGTCTCAGGAGGAGCAGCAGGGGGATGGCAGCTAACCAACAACGGTGGAAGGGTCTTGAAGGGGGACATGAGCCCAGGGTTCAAGATCAAGGATTATCTCAAGGACCTCGGAATCATCATGGAAACAGCGGACGCAAACAAGATGCCCTTACCTGCGACGAGCCTCGTGCTCCAGATGTACAGACATTGCCAAGCCGAGGACATGCTCGATAATGGAACTCAGGCCGTTGTCAGAGCAGTCGAGAAGCTGGCTGGTAAATCCGTGGTTTAGCCTCTCTCCAATATTTTATTTATTATTGAAGGGATCTCCTCGGGGTTCTCGAATACGTGGAACCCCTCCATTTTCTCAAGTTTTCTGACATTTTCAGCGTCCTCTTTTCTCACCCTGAGATTCAATGTATCGCCGTTAGGTAATGTCGTTGTTATTACACCCTCTCTGAAATCAACGGGCATAATGTAGACGGGTACAAACCCTTTGACCGCCTGTATCGCCGCGTTAGAGATTAAAGTATCGGCAATCCCGACTGTAATCTTAGCAACTGTATTCCCTGTGACCGGCGCAATGAGTAGCAGATCGTATTTTCCGGTCTGGAGCATACCCGATATGAAGGGTGTGTTAGCATTCTTCTCGACGAAATATTTATCGAATCCGTCCATGAGCTCGTTATTAAGTTTGTAAAACTTGGATACCTGCTCTGCTGCCCTGGAAAGGTATAGATCTACCTTGAGTTCATCACTGTGATCCATTTTGAGTTTCCTCATGGTCTCATAGGTTTCCCTGAACTTGTCCCCGCTTCCCGTTAATCCCCAAGCAATCCTCACTGTTCTCTCTCCATGTACTTGATTAGCAGATTCAATGATTTTTCAAGACCTCTGAAGACCTCTTTGTCCACTTTACTGCCATCTAAAAAATCATCTAGCAAAAGTTTGCTCGTGTTAGTATATCAATTATCCCATTTCGGTTAACTGTTTTTAAACGACAAAACATAATTGAGGATGATAACGTGTCACTCCGAGTTTTTTTCAACCCCATAAACAGGGAGATATTCGCAGAGAAAGGCGATACTCTGCTAGACCGCATGAGAGAGGAAGGCGTCCACATAGAGGCGATATGCGGGGGCAAAGGCTTCTGCGGTAAATGCAAAGTCATACTCGAGAAGGGAAAAGTTGAGAAAAAGTCAACAATACCTGACAAGCTCCTCTCGGAGGTAGAACTGGCAAACGGGTTTTACCTTGCATGCATGGTGAGGTTGGTTGAGGACTGCGTGTTCACGATACCAGCTGAGAGCAGGATAGAGAATCCAAAAATACTCATCAACACGGAGCTTGAGATACCTGAGTTGAGACCAGCTGTAACCAAGTATATCCTGAATCCAAAGGCCAAATCGAGTAACAGCCTTTTGCTGAGCATTCGAAAACTGGATTTGGCGAACTATACGGGTACGGTCCCCAGAGTCTCCGATGAAGTTAATGATCGGATATCCAAACTGGGAGACCAAGTTACTGTAACGGTTTCGAGGACGAACGAATTCCCAGAGATAATCAACGCTGAAACTGGTGATACTAGGGACAAAAACTACGGGATAGCCATCGATGTCGGCACCACAACCCTAGTCGCCATCCTAGTCGACCTGAACACCGGTGAGATCATTGGCAGAAACTCGGCCATGAACAGCCAAATCACCTACGGGGAAGATCTTGTGACACGGACCGCGATCGCCCGTTCCCAGGAGGGACTGAAAAAACTCCAGAAAACAGTGGTTGATTCATTGAACGAGGTCATCCTTGAGATGCTTGAGGCAGCAGGAATCTCACCAGACGAGGTTAACGACATCACAGTAGGCGGAAACACAGTGATGAATCACCTGTTCGCAGGCTTGGAGTCAGGCTACCTCGAAATCGCTAACATAGAGGTGTCAAGAGACCCGATAATATTCAAATCGAAAGCAATAGGACTAGCTGTAAACCCTGAGAGCTACGTCTACTGTGTCCCCAACGTGAGCAGGTTCCTCGGCGGAGACGCTGTAGGCGACGTAGTAGCATCCGGAATGCACCTGGACGAGGAGATGAGCCTTATGGTAGACCTGGGGACAAACGGGGAAATCGTGTTCGGTAACAATAAGTGGATGTTCTCATGCAGCTGCGCGAGCGGCCCTGCCTTTGAAGGAGAGGGCGTACGCCACGGCATGAGAGCAGCAATGGGCGGAATCGACCACATCACAATCGATATAGACTCCAAGATAGCTCAAGTGTCAACAATAGGAGATGTACCGGCAAAAGGAATCTGCGGCTCCG
>JAUWLH010000236.1 GCA_030613835.1 Candidatus Bathyarchaeota archaeon
GCATTGACCCCCAGCTCCTCGGTTGGACCGTAGTACCCGAAGAAGCAGGGGTCCATGGTGATGTACTCCTCCCCCGGCTGCATGAGCGTCCTGAAGACCATGTAGATGCCCATGGTGCTTCCTGGTGTGATTATGACGTGCTCGGGGTCAACATCCACCCCGTACTTGTGGTACTTTGCCGCGACGGCCTCCCTGAGCTCCAGGATGTGCCTGAAACTACCATAATGGGTGTAGCCATCGTCTATGGCCTTCTTCATGGCGTCCACGATGTGCTTGGGAGTATCGTACTCGGGCTCACCGCCCCCTATGCTAATCAGTCTTTTCATGGACACATCTGGATTTATAGAGGTTTAACAGCTTTGGGTGGGGTGGTTTATTATAATATTCTGACTTTTCTCTACTCATGTCAAAGCCCATGGATTTCAACAAGAGGCGGTACGCGCACCTGAAAAGGCAGATGGAGGAGCACGAGCTGGACATGGTCTGGCTCGTCGGGGGAGCCGGGATGGGGCCTAGGCTCCAGAGGCTGACGGGCTCGACGTCTGGAACGGCGGTGATCATACCCATTGACGGTGACCCCGCCCACTTCGTGTACGGCGTGGACTACAACAGCACCCTCGACGAGAGCTGGCTCCCTGTCAAGCTCATTGAGAGTAGGTCGGCCGCATTACACGCAATCACCAAGTACGCCAATGGCTACCTCAAGGACGGAGCCAGGATAGGCGTCAACCTCGGCTCACTGAACCACAGCAGCTACGCGTCCTACTCCAAGGAACTCAGGGGAGACCTGGTGGATATCTCCGGTGACATCATCCCCGAGGTATGGTTCGGTCTCTACCCCGACGAGGTAAAGTTCCACAGGACGGTAAGCAAGCTAGCGGATATCGGCTGCAGTGCCGTCAGGGAGGCTATGAGGCCGGGTATCACCGAGACCGATCTGGCCGCTGAGGCCAACTACGCGATGCAGCGGAACGGGGCCGAGACGTTCAGCTTCCAGACCATCGTATCAACGGGTGAGAGGTCCGCTTACAGCCACGGTTGGCCTACACCGAGGAAGCTCAAGGACGGCGAGTTCGTTCTCGTGGACCTCGGCCCAACCATCGGCGGCTACGCTGCGGACGAGACGCGTACATATCTCCTGGGCAGCGACGCCAATAAGGAGAAGATGCTGGAGGCCATGGACAAAGCGGTCCAGGCGGTCATCGACAAAGTGAGGCCCGGTGCAAGCTGCAGAGAGCTTGACGCCATCAGCAGGAGGGTATTGAATGAGCACGGTTTCCCTGATTACATGCACAGCCTCGGCCACCCTCTCAGCGGCTTCGTCACCCCAATGATATCAAAGACAAGTAAGGACATCCTCAAGCCCGGCCACCTCTTCACTGTCGAGCCGGGGATATACATTCCCGGCTATGGCGGGGTCAGGATGGAGGAGAACGTGGTGGTCACAGAGGACGGGTACGAGAAGCTGACCAGGGGTCCTCGTCTCCTCTAATTCTAAGCGTGGAGAACAAGGCCCAACAGCATTGCGAATATCATCCCGATGAGCAGCCCCGTGGATACCATGTGCTTGTGGTCAAGTGAGCAGAACTCGTGGGCCACGGGTATCAACTCGTCGATGGTGACGTAGGTCATCACGCCAGCAGCGAAGCCAAGACTCCACCCGATGATGTCCATACCAACTAATGATATTATTACCGCCCCAAAGAGGGCTCCCACTGGCTCCATCAATCCGCTTAGAGTTGCTAACCCTACTGCCCTCCACTTTGGCACGCCCGCCTTGATCAAAGGGCTGACCGTCGCGATCCCCTCGGGTATATTGTGGAAGCAGATCATCAATGCGACGAGTATTCCCAACTCAGCTGCATGACCGTAGCCAGCGGCTACTACTATTCCCTCCGGGAAATTGTGTATTGACATCCCGATGGCGATGATGATTCCGCTGTTGAACAGGTGCCTGTCCTTGACGCCGTCCTCCCAGAGCCCAAACTCGATGTGGGGTAGCTTGAGGTCAACGAGCATCATGAAGACGGTGCCGATTGTGAACGCTATTGTTACCTTCCATGGAACCAGCTCGCTGATGGCTTCGACGTAAAGCTCCAGAAAGCTGACCACAAGCATCACCCCGCCGGCGAAGCCCATGAGGAAACCCATCTTCCTGTTACTGATGTCACCGAACCTGACCACGATCAAACCGCCTATCCCCGTGGCGCTTCCCGCTATGACGCTGAGTAGAATGGGAACCAATATGTTCAATGCGCTCACCGGCTTTCAAATATCCAACTGCAGATATTTTAGGCTTGGCAAAATAAACGCGGTCTACCTAGTTGAAGGTCTTAAAAAAGACCAAAGCACCTTCCCATCTATGCGAATTGACGTGATCATGCTCATATCGGAGCTGAGCCCAGAGGCACTGGAGAGCCGTAGAAGCGTCCTACAAAGCTACGCATCTGAGGGCACCGAGGTCAGGCTCGTGGAGACCAAGAATGCCCCTCCCTCGGTTGATTCACTGCCAGAGATGGAGCTGGCCGCGCCAGGCATACTTGAAAGGGCTCTCATGAGCCAGGAAGAGGGAGCGGATGCAGTGGTCATCTGGGGAGGACATGACCCCTCCCTAGAAGCGGCGAGGAACCTTGTTGATATTCCCGTGATGGCACCCGGTATGGCGTCCATGTACCTAGCATCAATACTTGCAGACACCTTCGCGCTCATCATCCAGCTGCCCCACGTCATGAAGGTGGCGGAAAGGCAGGTCAACGACTTGGGCTTGGAGGACAGGTGCAATGGCATCTACTCCGTTGACCTGCCCGTGCTTGAACTCCGAGAGCCCGAGGGCTTCCAGAAGGTGCTTGAGACCTCACTAGAGGCGGTGGAAGACGGGGCCGATGCCATATGCTTCGGCTGCATGGCCCTCAACGACCACAGCGACAGCCTACAGGAGGAGCTTGACCAGCACTTCCCGGGCGTCATGGTTATTCACCCCGGTATGGCCGTGATCAGACTGACTGAGCTCATAATTGAACTCGGGTACACCCACAGCAAGCTCAGCTATCCGAACCCACCAAAGCCGATCCGGTTCCCCGAGTAGATTCTATGTCCCAGTATGTCTGCCAGCTGTGCGGTAAGTGCTGCAATGACCTCATTCAACAGGATCGGGGAATCCTCAGGGGGCTT
>JAUWLH010000172.1 GCA_030613835.1 Candidatus Bathyarchaeota archaeon
ATTGGGACCACCTGGGGGGCAACGTAGATGACTTTCGCTATGTCTAACCCCCAATCCTTCGACTGTTTCCAGATCGAAGCGGCGTTCCCAGGAGCTCCTCCGGCAGGCAATCCTAGCTCCTTCTTCCCCCTGAGGCAAGCCCTGGCCCCTATGCCGATACTGGGGATATATGTGAAGATCGTGGTGTCCACCAAAGGCTTCGTAATGCCCGCTCTCTCGGAGATCTCTAGGAGCCCCGGTTTCCCACCAGTCCCATTCAGGAGGGATAGAACTCCCTCTGTTGTGCGGTCTTTGACGTTGTATGCGAGAAGTATTGCAGCTTCGACCTTGGAGTTCTTGATGGCGTCGATTTCTGCCTCGCTGGGGGAGTATATGCTGTTGTAGACTATCCTGTCGATGAGGCCTATCTCAGTGACATATTCCAGGGCCTCCAGTCGGACCTTGGGGTAGGCGTCTAGGAGGATTGGGGTCTCGGTGACCTCGGAGACGAAGTCGATGTAGCTCCGGGCTGCTTCGATGGATGTACAGACCATGTCCATCATACATGGGTTCCCGGTGAGATCGGAGAGCTCTTCCTGCTTTACGATTAGTTCCTCAGCACGGACCTTGTCGAATACCCCCCTCTTGGGATCCTCCACTATCTTTTGGCCCTCGTAGAAGATGGACCCTATGAGGGTCGTGGGAAGCTCACCCGGCTGCCCCCCGATCTTGATGCCCCCTATTTCAAAGATCTTCTGGGGGGTGTTAAACTTGAACAATTTTAATCAACTCACATCTATCTTCCCGAACTCCTCCACCGCCTCGACGAAGGCTCTCACGTTTTTGGTTGGTGTCTCTATCCAGAAATCGCATCCAGGGGTCACCATGTCCGCCCCGTCGTCAATTACTTTCCTCACCTGTTCTCTGATTCGTTCAATAGGCCCACCGTGAATAACGTTGTAGGCGCTGATGTTCCCACCGATGGGGTAGCCCGGCTTTACCTTGTCAGCGATCTCCCTTGCGGCTCGCATCGAGGTAGTCTCTCCGATGGTTATCGCCTCGGCCCCGCATTCAATAATCTTGGAGATGAGCTCCAGTTCGCCGCTGATGCATTGACCACAGATGTGTATGATCCGTGGGGCTTTGACTAGGCCTATCATCTTTTTGACGTATGGCTTGATGAGCTCATCAAAGTGGCGTGGGGAGATCGTGTCCAGTGAGGCCGCCTCCTCTCTGAAGGTAATCACATCAGCCCCAGCTTCGGCGAACGCGTTTGCGATCTCGGCGTAGTATGGGTACATCTCGTCGCAGAACTGAGTGATCCTCTCTGGGGTCCTCCTGATCAATTTAAGGAACTCACTGGGCTCTACCAGATAGCTACCAATGCTTGTGAAAGGGGCATTGATGTACGCGATCACAGGGACCTCCCCACCATTCTCCTCCCTCAGAATTCTCAAGGACTCAAGCACCTGGGGAATCCTCCCAGCCGAGAGTATATCGTCAGGGAATTGGAGATCGCTGGCGTCCCGGGCGATGAATCTCTTCACCGTCGGCCATTTCACCTGATCCTTGAAGTACTCAACGGGCGCGCCGAAGGCTTCGGCCTCAATGGTCAGGTCAAAAGGGACGGTTATGTTGTCAAGACCCGCGAGCTTTGATAGCCCTGCAGCTAGCCTCGCCATCTTCTTTGGGTCCCTGTGGGCGTCGGGCCATTGTGCATCGAATGCTTTCATTGATTCCAAGGTGTAGGTTCCCACGGAGCTCATCGCTGGGAGCCGATCAATAGCTCGCTTCTTCCTGTTCAGGATATTCATTAATCGATCGAATGCGTTCATTGTGCTCCCTCTAAGATGATCCATTATGGTTAATTGTACGCGAGGTGAGGTTGTAACTCCTCGCGGCCTCTACAAGGGCCCTGATGTTCTCGTTTGGGGTCATCGGGGCGATACCACATCCGGGTGCCAAGATGTCCACCCCCGCATCGATTGCTTTTCTGCAGTCTGCAAGCACATCAACTGGCTTCTTGAGTGTCAAGGTTACCGTTGTCGATATGTTGCCCATAATCTTTGTCATACCATCCACCAGCTGCTTGGCCCGCTTTACGTCCACCTTGTCAGAGATGCTGATGGCGTCAACCCCCGTCTCGGCCATGTCCCTTATGATTGGGGTGCTATTGCCGCAGATGTGGAGGAAAGAGGAGCCGTCAATAGCATCCACAATGCTAGTGATGGCAGGTTTTACTATCTCCAGAAACATCCGAGGGCTGATCATATCGGAGGAGGCGCTGGGGTCAGCGATGGAGATTACATCGGCACCGGCCTTCTTTAGGACCTGACCGTAGATGGCTCCCACCTCGGTTGCGAGCTCGATGAACCCCATGTACTTATCAGGCTTCCTTATCAGCCCCTTGAGCATTGGCTCTATCCCGGCGAGATAGCAGGCAAGTGTGAAGGGACCTATCATCCCGGCGACTATCGGGAGGGTGTCCCCTATTTGTTCCTTGAGGATGTTTATCGCCTTCAAGATCACCGGCACCCGCCCGGCAGTGAGGAGGTCATCAGGGACCTTGACATCTTCAAAATCCGTGTAAGGGGTCCCAGTGACCTGGGGTATGCTGTCCTTCCTGCTTCCGATCTCGGTGAAGCACCCAAGGGCCTCGGCTTCTATGCTTAAACAGAAGGGGACCCCAGCTATTTCGAGGCCGGTGAGGTCATAGGTGGACGCAGATAGTTCCGCCATCTTTCTGGGGTCGCTGTGGGCTTCAGGCCAGTAGACCCCTATCTCCTCCATGCTCTCCAAGGTGACAGTCTGGGAACAGCCCGAGCAGAATGTGGGGATCCGGTCGATGGGTCTATCATTCAATGCATTAAAAAGCCGCTTTTTTGGAGTCAATTCGGGGGTCATATTTATCGCCTTTCCGCGTGAATTACATATAGTTTATTTGATTTCATTATTATTAATTGCGCAGCGTAACGCAAGGATAAGAAACCGGTACTATTCTACATCACAGGGCAAGAACAATTATCAAAACTCACAACGCTCTCTCTTCATACTTGAAGAGTATTAGACACTCTCTCCAATTTCATTAATAAACCCAATAGCCAATGTTGTATCAGTAATTCTCACTCTCCATTTAATGGTAAACATCTGTTATGTGCATATGTTAACCAAGAGAATTATGTAACACGTTGGCACGCGAAAGTATTGAGCACATATTAATAACTGGGGGGCTTTCTCTTGCCTCTCCTGACCCTCGATGACTCTCCCCTGTCAACCCGTGATCTCCACTCCTCGTAGACATCCAGCATCCCTGTCCGTTTGGCAACCATTTCAACCCACTCATACACTGGAAGTCCGGCACTAACAGCCAGATCAAGCGGATCAGCTTTCCCCTCAAGCTCTGCTTCTAGCCAACGAGACATTTTGAGTTCGAGCATGTCCACTACCTCAGGCTTGCTCTCGGCTAGGTTCACGGTCTCCCCCGGGTCTTCGTCGATTCTGTACAGCTCTCTATTGGGAGTGTCCCAGAACGCTTTATGGGTGGTCTTGATGAGTTTCCATTTCTTGGTCCTGATAGCTCGTTTCACCGTCCATAGCCCTTGGTTAGAGATAATCTCAGGGTAACCGGGCTCAAAACCATTAGCTATCTTTACAAGGTCTTTTCCTTTCATGTGAGCCGGGGGTTTGACGCCGAACTGGTTTAGTACCGTGGGTGCAATGCTTATGGTTGATTGTATGAGTTCGTTCACTCGTTTTCCCTTCGGTAGAACCTTCGGGTGTTTCATGATAAGGGGTACATGAATGGTGGTGTCGTATACCTCAAAGTGGTCAAAGTAAAAGTTGTGTTCACCCAAGCTCTCGCCGTGGTCAGAGGTTAATATTATGAGAGTGTCGTCACTTAGTCCATGCTTTTCTAGTGTGTCGAATATTCTCTGAACCTGTTCATCGACATATCTTATCTCAGCGTCGTACTGGGAGACTATGTATTCAAGGGCTGTGATGTTCTCTCCTATTGCGTCTATCTGGCTCTTGGTGAAAACCCACACCGGATGTGCCTTCAAAAAGTCT
>JAUWLH010000057.1 GCA_030613835.1 Candidatus Bathyarchaeota archaeon
AGGAGATGCGCAAGGGCATGGGCGGCATACACTGCATGACCTGCCCGATTCTACGCACTTGATATAAAACGCATCCAACACTTAATTTTTCAATAACATCTTAAAAAAACCAGTTAGCTTAGCCTGGCTAGGCAGCTAAAAAACGGGTTAGAGAATCATCATAATTGATGCTCTTTTTAATCTTTCTCGCCATATATCAGGCGAAGGTCCTCGAAGCTAAGCTTCTCGCCGCGACCCATCTTATCCATGGCCTCTTTCTTCATGGCGTCGGCCCGCTGCTGTGCGTTCATCTTCCTGAGCTCTGCAACTTTAAGGTCTGATGCTTTGAGTCCGTCCCTCATCGCGTACACTTGAGGCATGATAAAGTTGAGGTCCTGCTTTATGAGGTCAACTTCCTTGATCTTGTCAACGTATCGCCCATGCACCTCATCGGCCTTGGCCCTATCCTTGTCGGTCTGCTCGTAAAACAGGATCATTCGCTCGTGATGCTCCTGACTCTGCTCGGCCAACTGGTTGATCTCGTCTCTCATGATCCCGATCTTGGTCTGAGTAGCCCTCTTATCTGCAAGGACGCCCTGTTTCTTGCCCTGCTTCTCCTCGATGGCCTTGTAGCTCTCAAGGGTCTTCTTTAGCTCGCTTGCCCTCTGGAGCATCTCGTCCTCCCTGCCCAGCATCTGGGTTGTGGGGGTGGTCATTACCTCCCACTCTATCCGCTCAAGGTCCTTCTGGACCGTCTCTTTCCTTGGCTTTCCCCTGTACTCCGCTCTGATGGCCCTGTCGGCCTCATCCAGGGCATCGTTCTTCTCGTTAAGGGTATCGAATAAGGGTCCGAGTTTCTGCTTGATCTCCTGAATCTTTGCGTTAATCCTGTCACGCTCTGCACGGTGCTTCTGGGCCTGCTCCCTGCTGGCCCTCGATGACTTGTTATGCCTGTCACGCTCTTCCTTGAGCTTTTTTATCTGATCGAAAAGGGTGTTCCTTGTCGTTCTTAGCTCGGTCGCCTGTATTTCAAGCGCGTCTAGTTTCAGTTCATCTGAAGACATGTTGAGTACCCGTGTGAGTTTTTTCTCCTAATCCTGTATGGGAAGCCATACATATGTAAAAGGGCTTCGTTGAAGGTTTTCAACATGGACTTGGAGAAAGTGCCATCATCTCCCCTTAGTCAATCTTTTACGCTCCCCGTTCACGTATTCTACGTTGTACATGTCACGGTTTTTCGACAAGGATAAGGCAGACTGGATTAGGGGCAAGATGGAGGGTTACAGTTCGTGGATCGAGGTCGATCTGGATGCCATAGGCTTTAACCTGGAGCAGGTGAGGAAGATGACGGGCGCAGAGGTCGTGCCCTGCATTAAGAAGAACGCGTACGCCCACGGGATAATTCATGTGGTCGCGTACCTGGTAGAGAGAGGTGTGAAGCGGTTCCTCGTCGCCAAGTTCTGGGAGGCGAGGCAGATCAGGAAGGCTGGGCTCGCAGCCGGAGTCATCAACCAGGACCCTCTCTATACCGATGAGCAGTTCGCTGAGGTTGTCGAATCAGGCATCACGCAGGTCATCTACCACAGGGACTCGGCTAGGAGGCTAAGTGAGGCCGCCGTTTCATCTGGGAAAGAGGCATTGGTCTGGGTCAAGGTGGACACGGGTCTCGGTAGGGCTGGAGTCGTGCATGGAAAGGCGGTTGATCTCATCGAGTATATCAGCGGTCTGTCAAACCTGAGAGTGGAAGCGCTCTATACGACACTTCTTGAGGACGAGAACGACCCCTTACAGATACGGAGGCTCAAGGACGTTAAAGCTGCCCTCAAAAAGAAACGCATCCAAATCCCCACTCTGAGCATCGCAAGCAGCCACGGTATCTTCTTTGACCCTGACTCTCATCTGGACGCCGTCAGACCCGGTGTGATGTTGTTTGGCTGGTACCCCGTCCCCGAGGCGAAGAAAGAGCAGGTTGAACTCCATCAGGCTTTGAGCCTAAAGGGCAGGCTTGAGCACGTGAAATGGGTAGACAGGGGGACACCACTCACCTACGGCGGGGCGTATGTTGCAGAGAAGCGGATGAAAGTGGGTACCATGCACATGGGCTACAGCGACGGATACCTGCGCCAGCTCTCCAAGAAGGGGATAGTGAAGGTTGAGGGAAGTATATGCCCCATCATCGGAGGTGTCTCCATCAACCACTTCCTCGTGGACCTATCAGGAACGGAAGCCGAGGTTGGGGATATGGTGGATGCAATCAGCTTCACCGGTGAAAACGACGCCCATGGATTATGCGACATCGCAGGAGTGGAGCCCTATCAATTAGCGGTCTGGATGAGCCCGTTGACACCCAGGGTCTATTACAGGAATAAAGTTCCTGTCGCCCTAAGTGAGCCAGAACTCCACTCACTATAATTTTCTTGTTCCAAAGAGATGCGTAAATCAGCCAAAAGTTCATCGATAATTTGTTAAGCTCGGGCATTCCCGTTTCCTTGATTAGTTTTGAGTGATAACGGTAAACTCAACAAGTACTGGCTCCATGAGCTCACACGGCCTGCCTTCGAGGACTGGCTTGAGAAGGAGCCCGAGCCGGTGATAGTCATGGGTCTCGGAGCCATAGAGCAGCACGGGCCCCACCTGCCCTTGGGCACTGACAGCCTCGACAGCATGGAGATGATAGAGGAGATAGCGAGGCGCAGCAATAGCGTCTGCGTCATGCCCAGCTGGATTGGTTACAGTCCACATCACATGGGCTTCAAGGGCACGATAACTTTCAGCGAGGAGACATACCTGGGCGTCATCCTTGATACAATTGGATCATTAGCAGAGCACGGTGTCAAGCGCTTCGTCTTCTATAGTGGCCACGGAGGTAACATGCCAGTGCTGAATCTCGCCATGCAGGTAGCGCGTCTAAAGTTCAAGGTCATGTGCTACTACGCCATGGGTCCAAGGGGCTCGGAAGTGGGCAAGAAGATTATGGAGCGGATGGTCAAGTACAACGACCTCCACAGCGGAGTCAACGAGACCAGCGCGGCCCTCCACCACTTCCCCGAACTCGTGGAGATGTGGAGGCTTGACGATTGGGAGCCCATGCTCAAGGTGGACCCCAAGGTCAAGGAGTACATGGACCCGGAGCACCCTGCGACAGAGATTGCGAGGCAGGTTGTTGAAGTCAGCAGGGAGCCATCAACCCACCACTTCACATCAGACGGCATCTACGGTACGAACGACCCGAGGACGGCTGACCCGGAGGAGTACGCAAAAAGGTTCGATGAGAGGTCCCAGTACTACGCTGACTTCATCAAGCTCTGGAAGACGGTTCCTGTCTCCAAGGGCTATAAGTAACTCAAAAACCTCATTTTCTACCATTAATCATTCGGTAATAATTCTTCATAGTTTATGATCCAATTATGTAATAATCCTGAAATCTGTTTAAATTCATTTTTTCGAGTTTTGTGCTCGTGAACTAATAAAATGGACGAAAACAAATCACAAGAAAATCAATACTGTAAGAGCTGTGGAAATGACATCGAAAAAGATGCTGATTTCTGCCCAGTCTGCGGTGAACAGACTCGCAAGAGTGAGATAACGTACGTCAAGGCCAATAGAGGTGGTTTTGGCGCTGGACGGGTAATAGCCATCCTGCTAGGAGGCTTCCTGATCATGATATCGATCCCCATCCTATTTGGGGGTGGCGCCGTGATGGGCGTCAGCGGCATATTCGACCAAGGCGGTGGGTACATCGGAGTCAATAACATCGACTTTGAGACCAGCACCCAAGTACTGATCGCCAAATCTATGGACATAGATGGCTTCGATCATGATATCTACGATGGTCCACCGACTTGGCTCTGGGAGCCTCAGATCGGTGATCTCGTGAAGATCAAGATCAAGGCAGAAAGCAACGACGATAAGCCCGTTTTCATCGGAATAATTAGAGAACAGGACGGACTGGAGTACTTCGGAGACGTAGAATACGACTACATCACGGACTTTCAAATGGAGAACCCTCGCTCAAGGCCATACATCACTTACAGGAGACACTCAGGTGATGAGGTGACCTTCGAGCCTGCTGACCTAGATATCTGGGTAGAGGAGGTACACGGGTTCGGTGAGCAAACTATGATATGGGAGCCCGAGGCTGGCGATTACTGGCTTGTAATCATGAACGAGGACGCATCTGCGGGAGTTGACATGGAGACAGGACTGTCCGTCAGGGTGCCCATACTGGGTAGCATTGGTAGAGGCCTATTCCTGGGCGGCGTCGTGAGCCTAGCCTTCGGAGTCGCAGTGGTCTACTTCGGGGCTATTAAGCCCAAAGATTAAGGAGGAAAAGAGAATGTACTGTAAGAGATGTGGAAAAGAGATAGCGGAAGATATAGAGTACTGCCCCGGATGTGGCGCGGCTATCAACGTCAGCGAGCTTGAGTTGGCCAGCACCGGTGAACGATTCCTGGCCTTCATCATAGACTCGATGCTAGTGGGCTTCGTGGTCGGAACGGTGTTCTGGCCTGGGTACCTCATTGGCCCTCACGTCCCCTTCGTGGATGTGGGTTTCAGGAACCTTGCATTGTTCCTATACTGGACATACACAGAGGGAACGACAGGACAGAGCCTGGGAAAGAAGATCATGAAGATCAAGGTTACGGATCTGCAAGGAGATCCCATCGATATAAGCCGGAGTGCGTACCAAGCCATCGGCAAAGCCTTCCTGCTGCCCTTTGACGCGATCGTGGGGTTGCTAATGTACCAGGACAAGGAACAGAGGCTGTTCAACCACCTCAGTGAAACTATCGTGGTGCGGGAGTACCTCCTCACCTAAACTCGCTTTTTATCTAACCATTCAAAATTTTTTTTGGGGATTCACATTTGAAGCAAACTGTCCAAACAAGGCAAGGAACCTAGTCAGCTGCCTATGCACTTCTGCGGATTGCCCTAGAAAGAGGCTCTGCTGCGATTGCGTGGCGAACCACAGGAAGGCCGGCAACCTGCCAGCATACGTGAGACCCTCTGACTAAGGTTTTTAGTCTAGTGCACGTCACCACGACATTATTTTTTCAGCATAGTTTTCCCCTGTCTTCAACCGGTACACTTGGCCGGATTCATCTCTATCAAACACGGCTTCCTCGCCATGTGAACCGTAGCCCGAGGCGATCATCTTGAACCTGTTGCCCTCGATATGCTCAAGCTTCGTGGGTTCAAGCATAGGGTCAGGTAGGTTCGGGGTTACCACAATGAGACCTCCGTTGAACTCCAGCACCTCAGCATCCCTCCAGTCGCTCCTATACTTGCCGATGTAATCCCGCCAGGACTCATCAAAGGGCTTCATGTCCACAGGTTTCTCGGCCAATGGGTGAGCGACCCATGGAAATGCCTTGTCCACGTACTTGATGGGCTCACCGTCGTCCGCGTTTGTGAAAACGATGACCGCCACCTTGTCTTTGAGGCTTATCTTGAGGTTTGTCCTGTATCCTTTCACGGCGCCACCGTGACCGATGTAGGTCTTGCCATTGAGCCTTGTGATACTGAACCCGATTCCCCAGCCCATGATCCATTTGGGGTCAACCCAGTGGAGTCTGTGCATCTCCCTCAGTGTCTCACCTTTAAGGACGCCCTCCTCATGACCCTCCCTGAACTGGAACATAGCGAACCGAGCTAGATCCATGACGGTGGTCGCAAGGTTGGCAGCTGGCGTGATTCCTTTGCAGTCGGTGAAATCGCTTGCCTTGCGGGAGCCATCGGGCATCCTCCTGCCATAGCCCTTTGCCAGCTTGGAGTGATCCCTCGGGATGGTCTCCATGAAGCTGTCAATCATGCCCAGCGGGTCAAGAATGTTTTCCTTGACATAGTCCTCATACTTCACGCCTGAGACTTCCTCGACTATCATGCCGGCGAGGCTCACTGCCAGGTTACTGTACTTCCACTTTCTCCACACGGGCAGAGTATGGACAAGTCCAGATAGGTTCTTGATAAGGTCCTTGGTCTCGGGGAACTGGTTGGTAGTCCAGTACGGTCCAGCGGCCTCCCTAGGAAGCCCCGAAGTATGTGTTACGAGGTTAACTACGCTGATTGGGCCCTTATCGTCCTTGATCTTGAACCATGGCAGGTAATCTCGGATAGGGTCATACAGGTTGAGTTTTCCCTTCTCCTTAAGCTGCATAACCGCCGTGGATGTGAACAGTTTCGAGATAGATGCCACTCTGTAAATGGTGTCGGGGGCGGCGGGTATACTCTTCTCCTTGTCCGCGTAGCCGAAGCCCCTGCTCCACACGACCTCCTGGTCATATATCACCGCCGCAGATATGCCCGGCTGACCGCTGTAAGCCATCTGGGACTCAACCCATGATTCGAAGACACGAAGCCCTGAGGCCGCCTTCTCGTTAATCTTGACCAAAATAATTCACGTAATGGGATACGCGAATGAGGATAATAGGTTAAGCATCGAACCTTGGAACCCCACCAAACTTGGTCAGGTCCATGACCTCGATGCCGTTCCCGTAGGGATCCGATAGCACGGCGCATCTACCGCACCGAATGTCAAAGGGCTCCACCAGCACCCTGTACCCCTTTTCCCTGTACTCCTTCACGAACTCCTCCACGTTCTCCACCTGGAAACTCACGTTTGGATTGGGCAGGGAGTCATCGGTGTGTAATACCAGCTCAGAGTCGTTGCCGGGGAAAAGCATACCCGCCATTGATTCGTCCCTCCACCCCAGCCTGAGCCCCAGCACCTCGACGTAGAACCGGATGGCCTCATCAAGATCGCCGACCCTGTGCATCACGGCGTCGATCTTCTTTATGCCAGTCATCGGTTATTCCAGTGCTCCGCGATCATCCGGGCGTTGGCCACCCAGACATCAGGGTTCTTCTTCACGTACCGGATGACCCTCTCAAGGAGCATCATGTTCCCCGGCTTGCCTATGATCTGGGGGTGGAACATTGTAGTCCAGCACAGCCCGTACCGGTAGTACCCGTTGAAGGCGTTGGTCCATATCTGGTAACCCGTCTCGGGGCTCATCATCCTAGCCTTGTAGTTGCCAAAGGGGTAGTCCGCGAACAAGTGGAAATCGTCCATCTCGTAATAGCTGGGCACCTCGATGAGTCCGTTCCCGAGCCTGTACGGGAGATCGCTGCCCCTGAGACTGCTATCGTAGAGGAATCCCATCTCCTTTAGGATGTCGAACGTGTTGAGGCTTGGCTCTCCTCCCGCCACCCTGTTGCCGACGGGCGTGTACCCAGTCGCGTCCTCGATGGCGCCGACGCACCTCTCTCTTCGGTCCCTCTCCTCATCCCGGTCAAGTTTACTGATATCCTCGTGAATCCAGCCGTGGGTAGCTATATCATGCCCTCTCTCAACGATCTCCTTTACCTCGTCGGGATGGTTAATGGCGTTCATGGCCACAACGTACCACGTGGACTTGACCCTGTATTCGTCAAGCATGTCCAGAATCCTGTTGACGATGCCTGATCTCCAAACATAGTTTCCCTGGGTCAGCACACGTGGCATGTTCGCCACATCGGGGTTTGTCCCCATGAAAACGTACTCCGCGTCCAAATCAAACGTAAACGAGGCCGCGCACCTCTTCCCATCAGGCCAAACGGTATCCATATAAATCAATTAAACAGTGCACAGATTGCACAAAAGATTATCGAGTCAAGTGAAAAAGGGATAAAGTGTTCTAAAGTTCCACTATATGATGTTTCGTACTATAGAGAAAACATGATATTCGGTTTTATGTAAAGAGACTAGATATCTCTCCATCTTCTCGGGCTCCCAAGTGGGGGCAAGGAAGAAACTGAGGAATATAATTGAGTGGAATAGATTCAAAAACTATCGCGATAATTGCTCTCGTCTTGGCGGTCTCAGGACTCGCCTACGGGGTCTTAATTCCAGGTCCAGAGGGTCCAGCCGGACTCCAAGGCCTAGAAGGGGTACAGGGTGAGGCAGGGCCTGCAGGACAGGACATCGACACGGATGACCTCACGGAATTAATCCAGACCACGTTAGAGGACGAGTTATCGGAACGACTTCAGTTAGACATCGAAAGTGACATCCCGCGACGTAGAGGTTGCACAAGTTGCCACGTACTTGTAGACCCTGAGAAAGGGAAATACACCCTTTCATACGAGGCCCACGAGAGAGCAGAAGCAAGGAGAGGCACTGATACCCACCCCAACACTGCACCGGACGGTACGGATATCTCGGTAACATCAGAAGCAGGGCTTGAGACATGTCTACTCTGCCACGCGGCAGACCCAGAGACAGATAAAGGAGTTAACGCTCCTCTGAGCCTCAGGGACATCGTGCATCCCGCCCACATGGCGAGCCAGACC
>JAUWLH010000028.1 GCA_030613835.1 Candidatus Bathyarchaeota archaeon
TACACTGGAAAGCTTGAAGCTACTCCTCGGGTAGGTCTCATCCACACTGATCCTAGCCGTCGGGATGCTCCTCGTAACTAACCTACTCAGGCTCTAGGACTTCGGCAAGTTCAACCTAGCCCAGCCTAAAATGAGTATGACATCCCTGATCATTGGATTGGGTATACGGCCATCCATGATCAAACACATTTCACAGTACCATCTCGAAAGAAAAAAATACAGGATACGCGTTACAATGAAACCGGCTTGCTCATCTCCCTAGTTTCCAGTGTTTTCATCACGTTGATCGTCTACTTCCTTTCTGGGTTTATCGCTAATCGGATCTATAATCAACCCGAGCAGGAGTCTTCATCATTTACCTCCTTAGGCTCATCTTGACGAAAGCCCTGACCCTGAAGGATTATCAGTTCCTCAGGCGTATGGGCAGAAGCTTCGGACCTTTTTCCCATATATTCAAAGTTTTTTGATATACTGATACAGTTTGCCTAACATTATCTGAGAAAATAGAATTTGATCCGTCATCTCACTTTCTGTCCAAACCAAACCTGGCAGGTTAATGGGACTAAGATATTTGGAAATGGATACTACATTGGCTATTAAGGACATTACAACTGACTCTGTAATAATCATTAACGCCCACGAATTCTAGGTATATACAGGAAGTCGTTAAAAAGAGACGTCTGAAGATATACACTGGCTAGCAATTCAAGAGGAAAAAACATGAGAACTGGCATAATCCTCGCCGGCGGCGACTCAAAGCGGATAGGAACCGACAAGGGTTTGATAGACCTGAACGGGAAGCACCTCATCAGTTACGTGATTGAAAGCCTCAGACCGGTAGTCGACGAGATAATCGTGGTTGTTGGCTCCGAAGAGAGGATTCATCTTATAGGAAGGCCGTTGAAGATGATGTTCATATTGTCCCTGACATGTATGATGATGGCTCCCCCATGATCGGGTTGATCACCGGCTTGACCCATGCGAAAGGAGCCTACGCTGTCGTTGCAGCCTGCGATATGCCCTTTATCAACAGCGATCTCGTTGACCTGCTCTTCCTTCTCTCCTTTGAGCTTAACGGCACATTACTCATAAAGCCTAATGGATGGATTGAGCCTCTGCCCGCTGTCTACAAGGTGGATATCGGTAGAAAGAGGGCTATTCAACTGAGGATACAGGGTGATTTGAGATTAAGGAAGGTACTTGAGACCTTGCCCGATGTGGCACGCATCCCAGTTGAGCGATTAAAAATGATTGACCCCGAGCTCCGTAGCTTCTTCGACCTAGACACCAAAGACATGTACGACGAGGCCATGAGGATAATCAAGGATTAAGACCCGTATATACGAGTTCACCTTTTTCATTACCTGTATATAGCAGATCACAAGTCCTCGTAATAAGGAGTCCCAATTGGAAACCAGGGATATCCGTTGTAGTAAAACTCGCTTTCTTCCTGGTATTCTTGCCAATAAGAATCCTGCTTTGGATGATAGGCTTGATCTTCTGATCAGATAGCGTCCCCGCTGACAGCAACGAGGAAGTAAAGCAGGATAGTCGTTACAAAATGAACTTTGTTCACCAGGCTGGTGAGGGCTTAATTGAGACCAGATATCTATCCACAAAGTCCGTTTTATACGCTATTTAAGACCTAGTGAACCAGTCCCCCGTAAAAACAAAAGTGGTTTTCCTGGGTAACTGATCACCTTTTTTTGGGTACTTTATACGTTGCAATTCTATAACTTGCTGACCTTACTAATGAAAAGAGAGACTCGTAGGATTCTTATCCGATTACTGATCCCTACTTTGCATGAACCCCGTATTGGAGAACATCAAGACCAGGCGGTCAGTCCGTAGCTACAAGTGTACATTGGTGCCTAAGGAGTTAATCGAGAAGGTAATCGAGGCAGGCAACTACGCGCCCACTGGCAACAACAGTCAGGCTTGGAGGTTCGTGGTAGTTACAGACTCAGAGATGAGAGGTAAGCTCTACGATACAGCATACGCCAACTGGCAGAGGTTCTTTGAGAACATCAGGAAGAACAACCCGGAGCATTTCGAGTCAGTTAAGCATTATGGCGAGATGAAGGACCCAATCTACTACGAGGCTCCGTGTGTAGTCTTTGTCATTGGATCAAGGGCAATCGATTGCGCCCTCGTTACGGAGAACATGATGTTAGCAGCCCACTCCTTGGGACTGGGAAGCTGCTACCTCTACTTCGGCGCACAGGTGCTCGACAACCCTGAGATCAAAGAAGCACTTGAGATCAAGGAAAATGAAAAGATTTTTGGGCCCATTATTCTTGGCTACGCTGACAATTTTCCAGATGCACCTCCCAAGAAACCCCCTGTAGTGAAATGGATCTAATCCATTTTCACAGGCTTCCTAGCTAAAAGGGCAAAGAGCGTTCCAATCAACGGGAACAACATCGAGACTATTACCACCTCCGTGTATCCCCCAAAAACATCATATGCGAAACCAAACGGCAGGGGTCCCAAGGCAGACCCAATCACGCCAGCCATCATCGTTGTCCCCCTTATTGTGCTGAGATGTTTCCTACCGTAGTAATCTGGCCAAATCACGCCCATGACGAGTCCCTGCAACGTCATTTGGATTCCCATAAGTATCCCATAAACCACGACTAGTGGCACTGAGTTCGCCACGTAAAGAGCAACAAGCATAATTAACAGGACTCCTTGACTCGTTGCTAGCAGATATCTTAACTGGATTCTATCGGCCAACTGCCCCGCCACCAATACAAGTGGGAGCCTGATAATGCTCGTTATACCGCTTATCAGTGCTACTTTCTCCGGGGTTAACCCAGCTTGCCCTAAGATACTGATCTGATGGAATATACATCCGGTTATAATGGCCGATGGTATTATGACGGAATAGAGAATCATCCAGAATGCACGAGTGCGTACCGCCTCTTTTAGTGTCCAAGAGACCTCCTCGGCAACTCCAATCCCCCCATCTATCAAGACATGCGTCTCGTTGTCAGGACTGAGCCCAATATCCTCTGGACGTGTCCTGATGAAGAAATATATTGTAGGTGTGACTACGATCCACATCACAACCGCCCAAACCCTCCATCCTGTTTGCCAGCTAAAGTTCTGAATGATCCATATATTGATGGGAGGTATGGTTGCCAGACTTATCGCCCCGAACACGCTAACTATACTGATTGCCCTGCCCTTCTTCTTTATGAACCACTGGGGCACAAGTGTAGTCCCTATTAGACTCATACTCCCCTGTCCAAGCAATCTGATGAGGAAGAACCCAAACAGCAACATAGACACCGTACTTACGGTGCTCATATACAGTAGTGCGAATCCAAAGAGAATGGCGACAGCCACACCCATCTTCCTATGACCATATTTGTCGAAGAGTCTGCCCACTACACCCATAATCATACCCGCCATCAGGGTGCCAATGCTGTACATCCCGGAGACCGTGCTCCTCGTCCATCCAAAATCGTTGATGTAACTGTCGATGAACACACTGACACTGAAGGTCTGACCCGGTCCACTAAAGAACAGTGTAAAACCCGCCAGGACAACCATTACCCAACCATAGAATACTCGAGTCTTGATGGGCGGCTTTTCAGTCATGTTTAACCAGACTAGCTTAACGTGCGATACATGTGTTTAAGCTTGCTCCTTATTCGCGAAGCAAAGATCACTAGCCATCGCTTTAAAAACAATGAGCGGTGGTATCCTCCCATGGAATTCGGAGTTTTCATCCGCGGAGCGGTCACCTACGAGAAGATGTTAGAGTTATCCCTCGGAGCGGAGGAGCTTGACTACTACGGAGTCTTTTTGAACGACCACGTGAACGGCTTCGCAGACGGTGGAAAGGAGCCCTACCTTGAGGCATGGACGGCCATCACCGCCCTGGGCATGCAGACGAGCAAGATCAAAGTGGGTCACATCACGCTTTTCAATAGCATCAGGAACCCAGCGTATCTGGCAAAATCAGCAACCACCTTGGACATCATGACCAATGGCAGGTTCGAGCTTATCTTGGGCGCGGGGTGGGCCGAGCAGGAGTACCTTGGCTATGACTTCATGGAGAAGGGCAGTGGGATGCCAAGCGCATCTCAGCGCGTTACAAGGCTCAAGGAATCGGTTCAGATCATCAGGGGAATGTTTGATAACCCCGTGTTCAGCTTCGAGGGCAAGTACTGGAAGCTCAAGGAGGCCATAAACATCCCAAGGCCAGTCACCGAGAACCTGAAGGTCAGCGTCGGCGCTAGGCAGTCTAGGATGATCAAGATAGCGGCGAGGTACGCCGATGGCATCAACAGCAGCGGCAACCTGGTCAACATCGAGCGCATACTGGGAATCTACCATCAGGTCATCGAGAAACTGGGCAAGTCCGTTGACGATGTCTTCATCCACGGCTTCGCTCCTAGCGTATGGCTCTTCGATACTCAGGAGGAGTATCATACCTATCTTCAGAAACAGAAAGTAGACGGCAAGGACGCAAAGGTCATCGCCGAGAAGGACTTCGTGGGAACTCCCGAGGTTCTAATTGAGAAGTGGAGGAAGACCATGGATCTTGGCATGACTATGAGCGTTATCAACGTCAAGCCCCACTCAGACATCCAATCCAACATCGAGATGCTGGCCAAGTTCAAGGACGAGGTCGCGTCTCAACTCTAATTTTTTCTCAAACACTTTTTACGTCAGAATCCCACAACAGAACGTAATGTCACTTCATGACGGTCTCAGGGAATACTTCGGTAAGAGTGAGAGGCGGGTAGTTCTGGTGGGAGTGGGCAACCCCATGAGGGCTGACGATGGAGTCGGGCCTAAGATCATCGAGCTACTTGAGGAGAGGCCACTCGATAACGTGATGCTCCTCAACACGGAGACAGTCCCAGAGGCGTTCACCGGTAAGGTGGAGAAGCATAAGCCAACCCATGTCGTGCTCATCGATGCCGCCAACTTCAGGGGACAGGTTGGGGAGACAAAGCTCATCCTGGGTACCCAGATTGGTGGCCAGGCTATATCCACCCATAGCCTCCCCTTGAATATTTTCATCAGTTATATTGAGAGGAGCGTCGGTGTGCCTGTGATACTTCTGGGAATACAGCCCAAGACCATCGATTTCTACAAACCTATGAGCCCTGAGATCGAGGAGGCAGCAGTTTCCATAGCTGATACCCTATACCAGGTACTATCAGAATAGGGTCTCAGGGAGTTATTCATAAAATATTAATCGAAAAATAGTTAAAATAATGGAAGAATTAATCTTCTTTCTTCTTTGGCGTCTTGGGTGCCGGTGGCTCCCTGGGGAACCTTAGGATGGCGTCATCCTTGTTGGTGACTGCCAGCTCGTACTCGGTGGTCAGTCTTAGGCAGTGTGTCGGACAGACCTCCTCGCATTGCCCACAGAACAGGCACATGCCCAGGTCGATGTTCAGGCCTGTCATCTTGGGGCCTGGCCCGCCCTCCAACGTGATGGCGAAGCTAGGGCATACCCTCGCGCAGAGACCGCACCCGATGCATTTCTCCTGCTCATACTCGTGCTTGCCCCTTAGCCCCTCTGGTGGTGCTACTTTCTCGAAAGGATATGGCACCGTTGCCATCTTCTTGAAGGCGTTTTTTAGTAGTTCTCTCTGCATAGCCATCTTAGATCACTCCTGATAACGCTATTACCGCCATTACTTGTAGTACCGCTATCGGCACTAGGTACTTCCATGCACCTTGGACCATCTGGTCGATCCTGTACCTTGCGAACAGTGCGCTCAGGTTGCTCAGGATGAGGATGCAGAAGCTTGTCTTCACCACAAACCAGACTATAGGTGGTAGGATTGGACCTGCGGGTCCGCCTAGGAATAGACTCGTCAGTAGTCCTGCCGCCAGAACCATCTTTACGTTGTGTCCGCTTCTGATTAGACCCAGTTTTACCCCACTGTACTCTACCTGCCATCCGTGGACGATCTCCGTCTCGGCCTCGCTCATATCGAAGGGGCGCATCTCCAGCTCCGCCAGTAGGCAGATCGTGTAGATGGCGAACCCGATGAACATCACGACTCCGAGGAGCGTGCCTGGAATAGTTGGGTTTGCCAAGAAAGCATTGACGCTCGCCACCTGCCAGTCCACTATCTTGTAAATGCTCAGGCTTCCAGCCATGATCGCTGGGCTGACGGCTACTAGGCCCAGCGGGATCTCGTACGCGAGCATCATCAGGGCCACCCTTGTGGCTCCAATGGCTCCGAAGAGGTTACCGCTGCTCCACCCGGCGAGGAACACCGCTAGCACGGTGAGGCTCATGAGGAACAGCACCATGATGAGGTCTCCCTCAAAAGCGACGACTGGCTTGTATCCCCAGAGGTTTGTGATGCTCTGGATGGGGATCAAGAATGTCGCTGCTAATGGAATGGCGAATATGAAAACGGGTGCCATGTTGAAGACCTTCGCATCCGCAGCCGCGGGTGTGATGTCCTCCTTGACCAGGAGCTTAATAAAGTCAGCAAGTGGCTGTAGAATTCCGTTCCACCCCGTGTGGAGGGGGCCTGCCCTATTCTGTAGCTTTGCCACAGTCTTTCTGCTGAGCCACTCCGCGTACAGCGTGTAGCTCAGGATGAATGATAGTCCCGGGAAAAATAGGATCTTAATTAGTTCTGTTACAAAGCTCATTTCTCGAACCACTCCTTACGGTACTTTCGCAGCTGGTCATCTGTCCAGCTCCAGCTCTTGTCCTTGCCCTCATCGTAGAAGGCCATGCGGTCTGTACAGCTGAAGCAAGGGTCGATGCCTGCCAGGACGATTGGGATGTCAGCGATGAATCCTCCCTTGAGCCTCTCAACCAGTGAGAGTAGGTTTGACATGGTGGGCGCCCTGATCTTGTGCCTGTAAGGCATGTTGGAGCCGTTGCTGATCGTGTAGTGGATCAGTTCACCTCGTTGGGCCTCGACTACATAGGCCGACTCGCCTTCGGCGACCTTGCTCATTGGGCTGAACTTTGTCCTAATCTCGCCCTCAGGGATTTTCCCCAATATCTGTCTCTCGATCTTGATGGCCTCAAGGACCTCAAGAGCCCTGACAAGCACCTGTCCCATTACATCACCGTTATTCACCACGATGTGCTCAAAGTCAAGCTGGTCATAAATCAGATATGGGTTTAGTACCCTGATATCGCACTCGACCCCGCTGCATCTGGCGTTAGGACCGACACCGCAGAGCTTGATCATATCCGCCTTGCTTAGGTAGCCGACACCGACCGCCCTGTCAGCGATGGTTGTCTCAGTCGTGGCGATTTTGATGTAATAGTTGACCCTCTCCTCGATGACATCAAAGACTTTGTTCCACCGCGCGAAGTTAGCGCTGTTCAGGTCCCTCCTGACGCCGCCAATAGTAGGCATGGCGTAGTTGACCCTGTTGCCTGTGATTTCCTCCAGCAGGTCCATGATAAGTTCACGGTCGCGCCAGATATAGTAGAACAACGTGTCGAACCCGATCTCGTGGGCTGCGATACCCAGCCACAGCAGGTGACTGTGGAGCCTTTCAAGTTCTTGTATGAAGACCCTGATCCATTTTGCCCTCTCTGGAATCTCTATTCCTCCGGCTTCCTCGACGCTGCCCGTGTAGGCCATTTGGTGTGCGTTGCTGCATATACCGCAGACCCTTTCTGTGATGTAGAGGTTTTGGACGTAGGTCCTTGATTCCATGGCTTTTTCGATGCCGCGGTGGTTGTAACCGATCTTTGGCTCTACGTCTATCACTATTTCCCCGTCTACCGTGAAGTAGAAGCTCTCGGGCTCCTTCAGTGCGGGGTGCTGTGGACCAATTGGGATAACAAACTCTCTTTCACTCATTCCTAGTTCTCCTCCATCGCTGCGTCTGCCTTCTCCCTGATTGATTCAAGGGTCTCCTCCTTTCTTAGCGGGTACAGTCCCTCTGGCCAATCATAGTCCAGTATGAGCCTAGTTGGGTTGGGATGGCCCTCTGGGAATATGCCCATCAGGTCGTTTGCCTCTCTCTCGAAGAGGTTGGCGCCCTCGATTATGTCTGTAATCGAGGGAACCTTGGGGTCATCCTTGGGGACTGCGACCTTGAGATTTAGGCTGAAGCCCATATTTCTCAGGTGATAGACCATCTCGTAATTATCAGGATAGTCTACCGGTGAAATTGTAGTGATATGAACGAAACCCAGATCTTTCAGGTGCTGTACCACCTCGCGTAGTTTCTCGCGTGTCGTGCGTATGTACGCCCTGTTGAAGAAGGGGTGAACTACATCAGACATTCCGTGGTTTATCAGTTCCTTTAGGAACTTTGTTTGCTCTTCCATACTCATTTTCTTCACTTTAGTATCCGATACTCATCAGTAGCTTCACTATGCCGTCCAGTATGGCCTCCGGCCTCGGTGGACAGCCTGGGATGAACGCATCAACTGGGATGAATTTGTCAATGCCGTCCATGGAGTTGTAGCAGTTCTGGAAGACCCCGCCACTGATGGCGCAGCTTCCAATGGCTACAACGAACTTTGGCGCCGGCATTTGTTCATAGATCCTCACTAGGCGCTTCCTGATCTTCCTCGGGACGCTCCCGGAGACGACCATTACGTCTGCGTGTCTGGGTGATCCCCTGAGTAATGCTCCAAAACGCTCAACATCGAACCTGGGTGTCAGCACCTCAACCGTTTCGATATCGCAGCCGTTGCATGCGCCAGCGTTGAAGTGGATTAGCCAGGGCGAGCGTGTTCTTGCCCATGTGATTATACTCATTCTCTATTGCCTCCATGTGTAGGTAAGTATCCCTATGGAGACTAAGCTTGTACCAGCGTAGAACAAGGGCAGGAGCAGATTCACAGGCTTTGCGATGGTCGTGGCGAGCACGAATCCCAGAACGTCAAAGATCATGAAGTATACAGCGTAGACGAAAAAGTTCTCTACGTTCATCCTAATCCTGGTGGCTGGCACTGGCTCTCCACAAGCGTATGAGGCTAGCTTCCCTAACGTGTCCGGGCTCTTTGCGCTGAGCTCATTTCCGATGCTCATGACAAAGAGAGCGACCATTATGGCTAGACCCATAATAATAGTAAATCCTGTTAGACCTACCAGCAAACTTTGTACCTCAACATAGCCTTTATTGAGAGCTTAAAAAGATTTAGAAAGGACACACATTCCTCTTATGATTTAATTTAAGCATGCTTAAAAACAGCTCTTTCAGTGTTATGAGTAATTATTATACTTATTTTGAAATAATCTTTTATATTTTCTGAAGAAATAAAAAAACAGCAAAAAAGAGGGAAATTTTTATATTGATTGCAGAGATAGGTAGACGATTCAAGATTAGGGGAGTTGCAATGGCATCAGAGATAGTTCAAATTGTACTTATCGCCACGACACTCATATTCGCCTTGATGGCAGCTGGCCTAGATGATATTCTATTCGCAGCCCTGAGTTTGGGTGGGATGAGCATCTGTCTGGGTGGCCTATACTGGACGATGAATGCCCCGTACGTGGGCCTCTTCCAGATGCTAATTTATGGCGGAGCAGTGGTTGTGCTGTTTGTCTCCGTGATCATGTTTGTCAGGAGTGAGGAAATTGAGTGACATAAAACCTAGCAAAATAGTGGGAGTTGTCCTCTCGGTTCTTATCTTCGCGTCTTTCATGGTTATTCTCGCACGTGAGCCTTTCCCGAGTTCAACTTCGGCTCACAGTGAGTTCGTACCCACACAGCCAGGTGGGGAGATAGGCATCGCGATGAGTAAATTCCTCTGGGACTTTAGAGGCTTTGACCTCACGTTCCAGACCCTCATACTTTTCACGACAGCGATATGCTGTCTCGCACTACTAAAAGAGGAGATCCACAAATGATCGATGAGACTGTTTGGCTCGGCACTGCCTTCGCTTTGTTCGCGATTGGCCTATACTGCGTCAGTAAACCCAACATGATCAGGATTTTCCTAGGCATCGAGATGATACTCAACTCAGGTAACTTCTTGTTCATCTACTTCGCGCAGGTAAACGCGACGGTGGGCTACATCGACCCCCTGGGTCAGAGCATAGTCTTCATGAGCATAGTTACCGGGGGATGCGTGGTGGCCATCGGCCTGGCACTTATAGTGAATGCTTACAGGCAGTTCAAGACCACTGACTCGCGTGAACTAAGGAGGCTCAAATGGTGATACCTCCAGCACTTTACTATTTGTTCGCGCCTTTCCTCATGGGTATCATCGGCGTGCTAGCCGATAAATTCAAGGCGCCAAAGCTCAGGGACGGGGTAGCTATCCTCGTCAGCATTTGGGGTCTGGTTAGCGTCTGGATGTTATACAATATGGGTGTAGCTTCGGGCGATATCCTAGTGTTCAACATCGGTGGTAACCCGCCGTTGGGGGCATGCTTCGAGATCGATTTAATGAGCATCTACTTCGCTGGAAGTGCCGCATTCCTCGGTTTACTGGTGACCATTTACAGCTATACGTACATGGATCACGATACTAGGCTAACCGAATACTATGCACTGCTGTGCGCGATCACGGTAGGCATGATAGGCATTACCTTCGCAGGTGACATGTTCACCATGTTCATCTTCTGGGAGATGATGGGCATTGCGAGCTACAGTCTAGTGAGCTTCAGGAAAGACAGCCCTGGCCCAGTCGAGGCAGGCTTCAAGTACATGGTCATGGGAAGCGTCGGAAGCGTCGTACTGTTCTTCGGGATGGCGCTCATCTATGGCATGTCCGGCACCTTGAACTACGCCGTATTGGCTTCAAGCTTCAGGGGGGCAGTCCTCACACCATGGACGACGCTGGTATTCTCAACATTAATCGTCGGCTTCGGCGTAAAATCCGCTATAGTACCCATGCACACATGGCTACCTGACGCGCACCCGGAGGCACCGAGCCCCATAAGCGCTTTGCTGTCGGGCATCGTCATCGAGACGGGCCTCTACGCGATGATCCGTGTGTTCTTCGTGCTATACGAGCCATCGGTGTTCAGACTTCCAATCGCCGCGCTCGCGGCGATCACGATGACTCTGGGCAACTTGCTGGCCCTATTCCAGCCAGACCTAAAGCGGATGTTAGCCTACTCAAGCATTGCCCAGATCGGGTACATGCTCATAGGGTTGTCCACTGGCAGCAAGATGGGGCTACAGGGGCTCTTCCTTCACGTGTTCACACACTCGATGATGAAGGGTCTCGCATTCCTGGCCGCGGGCTCGCTTGTCCACGAGAGTCAGACAAGGAACATAGACGACCTCAAGGGAATCGGGCGTTACATGCCCTACACGACCCTTGGGCTCTTCATATCCTTCATGGGTCTCGGAGGCGTACCTGGGACAGGCGGCTTCATAAGCAAGTTCATACTGTTTGGCTCGGCCATCCAGTCAGGGATGATCTGGCTAACCGTGCTGGGTGTTCTAAACAGCGCGCTCTCAATGGGCTACTACCTGAAGGTCATCAAGACACTGATCTCAAGCCCCGTTGGCTCGATCAAGGGGGCCAAGGAGGCACCAGCCATGATGGTGGGCGTTACGATCGTCATGACTCTGCTGGTGATACTGGTGGGCTTGTACCCCGAGCCCATGGTGAACCTCGCCAAACAAGCATCGGAGTCACTGTTTAGCGGGCTCGACGCTTACATAGGAGCGATTCTAGGATGATAATCAACGTTTTATCAAGTGATACAGTGGTAACTGAGGCAGGCTTTGCTCTGGTAATCAAATACTGGCCGGCCTTCCTCTGCTGGGTAATCCCCATGCTAGGAGCGGTCTTGATGCCCGTGTTCGCCAAGTTTGGTAACAAGTTCAGAGACATGATGGCGGTAATATTCGGCGCAGGAGCTGCGATATCCGCCCTCTCCATGGTCCCATGGTTGTTATCAGGCAACACTCCTGGTGATGTCAAGATCTTTAACTGGATTAATTTCGCCGGCAACCCGTTGGAGATGGGCGTGTTGGTTGACCCTATAACCATCCTAATCGTTAACGTGGTAGCGTGCATTAGCTTCCTGATCATCGTCTACTCGACGAGCTACATGCAAGGGGATGAGAACCTAACAAGGTTCTGGTTCTTCTTCCTGTTCTTCCTGGGCAGCATGCTCTTGCTGGTTGTGAGCAACAACCTGATACAGACCATGATCGGCTGGGAGGGCGTAGGGATATGCAGCTACGGGCTCATTGGCTACTATTACAGGGACGCAAAGGAGCGCTGGCTCGGAGGACCCGAGCCCACTCCCATGTACCCACCAAGCCACGCTGGGATGAAAGCCTTCGTGGTGACGGGAGTCGGTGATGTGTTCATCCTGGCATCGATATTCATCATATTCAACTTCGCCGGGACGCTCAACTACACCGAGCTCATACAGACCGCACCCGTGTGGCTGACCGAGATGAGCCAATACCCAGGGCTGATCGCCTTAACCGCGATCCTATTCTTGGGAGGTCCCATCGGCAAGTCAGCCCAGAGCCCGCTCCAGGCGGGGCTACCTGAGGCCATGGCTGGCCCGACGAGCGTATCTGCGCTCATCCACGCCGC
>JAUWLH010000042.1 GCA_030613835.1 Candidatus Bathyarchaeota archaeon
GTTGTGGATGATGTCCCTCGCCTCATCGGGGTCCGTATCCTTGATCTTCCACGGCTTCCTCTTCTGGAGCTACCTGTTGCCCGTTACGGCGAGCCCCAGCAGGGTATCGCATATCTTCTTGAACTCATAGTTCTGGACGTACACGGTGATGTCCGCGATGGCCTTCTTGACGGCGCCCTCTATCTGGGGTTCGATAAAGCCCGAGGGTACATTGCCATAGTTCCTGTACGCGAATAGGAGGCTTCTGTAGATAAAGTTCCCGAGGATGCCCACAAGTTCCTTGTTGAGCTTCCCTGCGAAGGTCTCCCAGCTAAAGTCCAGGTCCCTGGTGTGGCCTGTGTAACTTGCGATGTAATACCTGAGCGAGTCGGCGTCCAAGCCCTCCTCAAGGTACTCGTCCTCGACCCAGAGAACATAGCCCCTGCTCTTGCTGAAGTTGTGGCCCTTCACTCTCACCATGCCGCTGGCGACAACCGCGTCGGGGACGCTGTAACCTGCCCCCTTGAGCATGCTGGGCCAGAAGAGGCAGTGGTGATAGGCGATGTCCCCTCCAATGAAGTGGATGAGCCTGCCGGGCCCCTTCCAGTAGTGCTCCCAGTCGTCGCCTGTTCGCTCTGCCCACTCCTCTGTGCTGGCGATGTAACCGATGGGGGCATCGAACCAGACATAGAAGGTCAGGTCTTTTGTGCCAGGGAAAGGGATACCCCATTCAAGGTTTCTGGTGATGTTCCAGTCCCTGAGACCCCCTTTGAGCCAGCCCTTGGCGTAGTTCCTGGCATTCTCAGTCCCCCCGAGTCCCTCAAGGAACTCTCTGAGAAAGTCCTTGAAGGCCGTGAGTTTCAGGAAGTGATGCCGTGTCTCCTTGTGCACCGCAGTGGTTCCGCATATGGTGCATCTAGGATCCGTTATCTCCCCTGGCTCCAAGTACCTACCGCAGCCCTGGTCGCACTCATCGCCCCTGGCATCAGCACCACAGTGAGGGCAGGTTCCCTCCATGTACCTATCAGGCAGGAAACGCTCGCAGGTGGGACAGTAAGGCAACGTCACGTCTTTCTGGTAGATGTAGCCGTTCTCGATGAGGTTCATGGCTATCTCCCTAGTCCTGTGATGGTTCACAGGGTCATCCGTGCTGCCATAGTTATCGAAGAATACCCCCAGCCTAGGGAATATCTGTCTGAAATGTTCGTGATACTGTTTGAATATCCTCTCCGGCGTCGTGCCCTGCTCCTCGGCCTTCACCGTTATCGGCGTGCCGTGGGTGTCGCTTCCGCAGAAAAACAACACGTCCCTACCCAGCTTGCGCTGGTACCTGACGTAGATATCCGCGGGAAAGTAGGTTCGAAGATGGCCTATATGCATGGGTCCATTGACGTATGGGAGCGCACATGTCACAAGAAGTTTATCGGATTCTGGATACCCTTCCGGGTTAAATTTATTGAGTCCTTTGCACCTCAGAGAAACAAGTCCATGTTGAAACACTTAAGGATAATGTATGTAGTTAACGAATAACCTGCAGCGGGGCCAGTTATTTCTTGATCCCCCCGTAGCACTCCTTGATGAAGAAGAAAAATATCAGCGGCATCAGCAAAGAGAGCGCCTGGATCAAATTATTCGACATAGTATACGTCCCCGTCACATCAACGAAATAGCCATAGATCGGGGTGAAAATGCTAAAGCCTATCGTGCCCAGGCCGTTGACCAAGCCAAGCCCGACCGCGGCTCTCTCAGGTGGAAGGGTCTCAGGGATCATGCTGAAGTATAGAACCCAGTAGCTGTACGCGAACCCCATCATAAAGTTCAGTGCCGAGAACACGTAGACCGGTGTGGAACTTGGTAGGTTCAGGAACACGATTAGCAGAGCTGAGGCTAGAATCGAGAAGCCCAACAGTGGCGCTTTCCTATTCTTGAGCCTATCACTTATCGCCGAAACGAGGATACACCCAGGGATGCCCGCGATGGTGCCCAAACTAGCAATCTGACCGACCTCAAGATAAGTCAATCCCCTAACATCGATTAGGAACTGGGGCATCCAGTTCATGAAGACCCACGCGGTTGTGCTCAGCAGATAGCCAGCAAAAAAAGGGTATAATCGCTTGTCCTTGAGGGTATCAACCAAACTCTTCAAGATAGGAGGTCTGTCTGGCCTTGTTGCGTGAACCTGGATGTCGCCCCTGTCTTTGAGAAGGAAGATGTTCATGACCCAGTTAATAACAAGGAGTACGCTCATCCACAGGTACAGGGTTCTCCATCCTCCCAGCCTCTCGACCGCGATGGGGAATCCCATGTAAGAGATAAAGTTTCCAAGACCACTTGATGCGCTAAGAATGCCTATGGCGGTTGCCCTCCTGTTCGCAGGGAACCACGCCGACACCAGCTTTACCGCGTTGATATAGAAGGTACTGCACCCGATCCCGATGAGGAACTGGGCCACGAACAGAAACTCGTAGCTCTTGCTCCACCAGAAAAGGAATATCCCCACGATAGTCAGTATCGTAAAGTACAGGATAGTCTTCCTGGCTCCAAGCCTGTCACTGAGGATTCCGCTGGGCACCTGCATGACGCCGTAGATGAAGAAGTACGCCGAGATTAGCATGCCCATAGATCCGTGACTGATGTTTAGCTCCTCGATGAGCAGTGGTGTCAATGCCCCTGCCGCGCTCCGCAGGAAGTTCTCAACAAAGTAGGTGATGCAGATCGTTGTGAGCAAAATCAATGCGTAGTGGCGGGGCTTCTCCATTTTTTATTCCACGGGAGGAGCGGCGCTTAGGTCTTAAACGTTGCTGTAGATTCCCAAACCAAACATTTATCGTATTTACATGTGATATCCATGTCATGTCAAAGCCATCAGCTGATTTAGCGATTATAGGCGGAACTGGAGTCTATGACCCTGAGCTCATCGAGAACGCTGAGAAGGTAAAGGTCCACACCCCATACGGCTCACCATCGGCCACGATAACCATTGGTGACTACGAAGGAAAGAGGATAGCGTTCCTCCCCAGGCACGGAGACGGACATGTTATCCCACCCCACAAGATCCCTTTCAGGGCGAACGCCTGGGCATTGATGAAGCTGGGAATCAAACGCATCATCGCCAGCAGCGCGGTGGGCAGCCTCAGGATGGACTACGAACCTGGTCACTTTGTGATCACGAACCAGTTCATCGACAGGACAAGGAAACGCATCGACACATTCTACGAGGGGGGACAGATCTGTCACATCAGCGCAGCTGACCCCATCTGCCCTCAGCTCCACGGGTTCTTCGGGAACCACGCCGAGAAGCTGGGCCTCACAGTACACAAGGAGGGGATATACGTCTGCATCGAAGGTCCCAGGTTCAGCACTAGGGCCGAGTCCAAGCTGTTCAGGCAATGGGGCTGCGATATCATCGGGATGACAATGTACCCCGAGGTGATCCTGGCAAGGGAGGTACAGATATGTTATGTCAGCGTTGCAATGGTTACGGATTACGATGTCTGGGCTGACAAGCCCGTGACCGCGGCCGCGGTACTTGAGACCATGGAGGAGAACAGCGCCAACTTCAAGAAGCTCATCATGAGTGCGATCCCCAAGATACCAGAGGAGAGGACCTGCGGCTGCGGTAATGCGCTGGCTAGCGCCCTCTACTAGGAACATTATTAACCTATTCTATACCCATTTTGCGCATGTCCGATAAACAGTTCGTGTTCATAGTTCTAGAGGAACACCCCTATGGCAGGGAGATGCTGATGCAGCTCATGGACGCAGGACACTACCCCATGGCTGTCATCGAGGAGGCCTCAGATATCGCCGAGGAGGAGAAGGGAAAGTTCCTCGAAAGGATCAAGGGCCACAGGGTCGCCCCGACATTCACGGAGCTACTTGAGGGAAAGGATATCCCGAGGTACAAGGTGCCACACCACAATAAGAAGACGTGCAGGCAGCTCCTTCAGGAGCTCAACCCAGACCTCGGAGTTCTAGGCGGAACAAGGATAATCAGGGATCGCATACTCAGAATCCCACCTGAAGGCATGCTCAACGCCCACCCAGGGCTGCTGCCCGAGGTGCGAGGCTCCGCGAGTCCGGCGTGGTCAGTGTACTATGATATCCCAATCGGCGCCACATGTCACTTCATAGACCCAAGTATTGACACGGGGGACATCGTCGGGAAACGGGAGATCCCGATCCACAAGGGTGACACTTACGAGAAGCTGTGCTGGCTTACGCTCGTGGAGGCTGGTGCGCTGATGACTGAGGCGGTGAGCGCATGGAGAAAGGGCGAGCTGGAAAGGACGCCACAGGGTGAGAGCGACCACCCCACGTTCAGGGTGCCGTCTGACGAGGTCATGGAAGTTGTATTCCAGAAGCTCAGGGACCACACCTACAAGCACTACGTGGATTAATCCACCTATTTTAGCTGGTATTGGGACATATGTTTTTACTCTGCCTTCCCAAAATCTACACTGATTAGACTTGAGTAATGAGTACTCCGCCAGAAACAGGAATAATATGCTCTGGGTCATCGTCGTGGTGATGATGGTCGTGAACGTGGGTGTCCTGACATACGCTACAATCTACGGGGGGAACGATATCGATACTGCCTCCCTAGCCACCGAGGTGGAGAACCTCAGATTCCAGCTCAACAGCGCGATTCAGGAGATCGAGTCTCTCCAAGATGAGGTTCGGATCTCTGGGCTGCCCGATGATACGCCAAATATAGGTTTCATCGAACTGTACAATACCACCCGGAACAGCGTGGTGCTGATCGAGACCGACATCGGATCAGGAAGCGGCTGGGTCTATGATACGGACGGACATATCATCACAAACAACCACGTAGTAGAGGGCACGAGTTGGATCCAGGTCACGTTCCAGAGCGGGACGGTTCTCCAGGCAACTCTGGTGGGCAGAGACCCATACAGCGACATGGCTGTAATCAAGATCACTGCATCAAGGGAGCCCCTGTTCCCGCTGGAAATCGGCGTTAGCAGAGACCTCCTTGTGGGCGAAACGGTGATAGCGATAGGCAACCCATTCGGGCTTGACAACACCATGACGGCGGGTATCGTCAGCGCTACCGGTCGGCAGATGAGCACCATCAACAACTATGCCATAGTGGACGTGATACAGACCGACGCGGCAATCAACCCGGGCAACAGCGGGGGCCCCCTGTTCAATTTGAGGGGAAAGGTCGTGGGGATGAACACGGCGATAGTCAGCAGATCAAGCGATTTCAGCGGGATCGGTTTCGCCATCCCCTCAGACACTATCCAGAGGGAGGTGAGGGCTCTAATCGAGAACAACAGTTATGAGCACCCCTGGCTCGGGGTTAGCGGTATCGACCTAGCGCCCCAGTTCGCTGAGGCCATGGGACTTGTCAACACGACCAAGGGGACCCTTGTGGTTGAGCTGATAGAAGGAGGGCCAGCGGATCTGGCGGGTATTCTGAAAAGCACTCAAACTGTGACCATTGGAGGGTTCACATACACCGTTGGAGGCGACGTGATTATCGGGATAGATGGAGTGATAATGGAGACATTCTACGAGCTCCAGGTGTACCTCACAAGGAATACCTTGCCCGGTGATAATGTTACGATGAACGTAATCCGCGACGGCGAAGTGATAGAGATCCCGTTCACACTGGGCATCCGGCCTCCACCTAGCTAAGCGTGGGTGGCAAGCAGTTTCTTCAAAGTGGCCTCATTGTAACTGAGGAGAACGCCAAACCTTCTAGCGATCTCGTCCTCGATCTCATCAGGGTTGCCCTTCTCATCGATCTCAATCTTGAGTTTCTTCAGTGCATGGTACTCGTCGAGTACGGATTGGTCATGTGCGATGAGGATGACGGTCTTGTCCTTTGCAATGTCCCTTGGGAACAGCTTTGTGACCAGGAGATCGGGCTCAACGTAGAGAAGAGTGTTGTACTCCTCAGCGGCGTGTCTTGTCGCCCCAAGCATCTCCTCAGCGTACTCACGGCTGTAAGGGCTACTAAGGGCCAGCAACTTGCACCCAGCCCCCACCACCTCGGAGAAGGCCATGTTGATGCCGGCGTGGTAGCTGTGGATGTCGAAGCTAAGAAGAATCTTACTTAACGGATGGTCGGTCATGGGATAGTTGTGGCTCTACCTGTTTTTCACTGTTCTTACAACCGGTTAGATGGAGTGTTGTGTT
Source organism: Candidatus Bathyarchaeota archaeon (assembly GCA_030613835.1). Classification (GTDB taxonomy): domain Archaea; phylum Thermoproteota; class Bathyarchaeia; order TCS64; family TCS64; genus RBG-16-57-9. Next base: position 6,148 of record JAUWLH010000042.1, read on the forward strand.
CTTTTCCTGCCCTGATACCTACTTATCCCCTTGAACCCGATGTCCCTGAGAAGGTCAACTGCCTCGGGTAGCCAGAAGCCCAAGGTGCCTGGGACATGACTATCGCTGCCGATAGTGACCCTGTCCACTCCTGATACGAAAGCCGCCTCAAGGAACTCATTAATAGGATACTGGATTCCGTGCTTGTGGCGTCGACCTGAGGTGTTCACCTCTAAACCAACATCATAAGAGTTCATCGCATCGAACATATCATAAACGACAGTGCCATAGTCCTTCAGCTCCACGGGCTCATCTCGGACAAGGTGGATGAATTTTCGCCAATAATCGAGGTGAGCGACCACATCAAACAAATCGCTCTCCACCGCCATCTTCGTGTATGAGTAGAACTCGTCACAGGCTTCACTAATACTCCGTCCCTCGAAGAAACTCGGTGCATGCTTTAGCGAACCGATGTCTAAATCATTAGGGTAATGTGTGGCGCCTAAAACATAATCAAAGCAATAATCATCCAATACTTTCTCTAGTCTCCTTTCCTCACCCGGGAAATAGTCTACTTCTAGACTGACTAGCAGTTTCACGTCGGTGGTCTCATCCAGGTTTTTAATATTCTCCACGTATTCAGCGATCTGGTTTTCATGAATCCCGAAGAACTTGTCGTAACCAGTTATGATGAAGTGAGTTGTGAAAGCTACCTCGCTCAATCCCAAATCTTCTGCTGCTTTGATGTAGGATTCCACGGTAGAACTACGTGCGTCTGATGAGAATGTTTCATGAACGTGGTAGTCTACGAGATATTCCTGCTGAGTCATGACGATGCAGTACCTATGATCCATCCATATTTATGAGGTTCTCATTCAAGCCCTGGATCAAATATCTTGACCATTTTTGTAGTCTATTCAAAGGTTCGACAAATCGACATGTTGCTTTATGAATCCGTGAAAATATAGGGTACCTATAATGACCAAGTTCGTCCTCGGGATCGATCAGGGCACAACCCGGACAAAATCAGTGGTATTCGACAGAGAGGGGAAACAGGTAGCCCTGGGAGTTCAGGAAGTGGAGCGGCTATTTCCGAGGCCGGGTTGGGTGGAGCAAGACCCGAGATCCATTTGGAGAGCCACCGAAACGTCACTTAGGGAGGCTCTCGCGGGCGTGGTCTCGGCATCAGATATCGAGACAATAGGCATCGCAGACCAGGGAGAGACCGTCATTGTATGGGACTCAGAGACGGGAAAGCCCCTCTACAATGCCATCCTCTGGCAGTGCAGAAGGACAGCCCCGATATGTGAGCATCTGAAGGAACAGGGATACGATGATAAGATCAGGGAAAAGACAGGTTTGTTAATTGACCCATACTTTTCTGGAACAAAATTGAGGTGGATCCTTGACAACGTCGATGGCGCGAGGGCGCTGGCCGAGGAGGGCAGAGCGTTGTTTGGCACCACCGACACATGGCTGATATGGAACCTCACAAGGGGGCGTGTCTTCGCCACTGATTACGCCACCGCCTCAAGGACCATGATGCTCAACATTCACAGCCTTGAATGGGACACTGAGATCCTTGACTGGCTGGATATTCCTGAAGCCATGCTCCCAAGACTGGTAAACAACAGCGGTGTTGTCGGCTACACGGATCCAATGAGATTTGAGGGACACGAGGTCCCGATAGCTGGTGTTATCGTCGACCAGCAGGGCGCATTGTTTGGTCACAGGTGCTTCCAACCTGGCGAGGTAAAGAATAGCTACGGTACGGGCAGTTTTACCCTCATGAACACAGGAAGGCAGCCCAAGGTATCAGATCATGGACTCCTAACCACCGTCGCATGGGTTCTGGACGGAGGGAGAAATTATGCATTGGACGGGGGCGTCTATATCTCGGGGGGAGCCGTCCAGTGGCTTAGGGATGGCCTAGGAATTATCTCTGAGCCATTGGATACGGAGAGAATGGCACAAAGTGTAGAGGATAACGGGGGCGTGTACTTCGTTCCAGCCTTCGTCGGGCTCGCGGCACCGTACTGGGACCCGTACGCGAGGGGGATTATCGTTGGAATTACGGGAGGCGTGAAGAGGGAACACATTGTACGGGCAGCGCTGGAGGCGATTGCTTATCGCACGAAGGATGTAGTCGAGTGCATGGAGGCGGATTCCAAGAACAGAATAGACACGCTCAAGGTAGATGGCGGACCCTCCGCCAATGGCTTCCTGATGCAGTTCCAGGCTGATATACTCGGTATCGACGTTGCTGTCCCTGAAGTATCTGAGGTAACCGCGTTAGGAGCCGCCTACCTAGCCGGATTGGGCAGCGATTACTGGGAGGGGCTAGACGAGCTCATGAGCCTCAAGAGAAAGGAGAATATCTTCAAACCCAGGATGACTGAATCAAAGAGAGAGGCGTTGTTCAAGGACTGGAAGAGAGCAGTGGGTAGGGCTTCTGAGTGGGAGCCCAAGCAAACCCTTTAAACAAAAAAAAGTCGCTTTATCTCTGATTAGAATTGTCAGATAGTCAACAAATCTACGTGAATGGCACATACAAGCCCAAGGAGGAAGCGTATATTTCCGTTTATGACCACGGGCTCTTCTACGGTGATGGCGTCTATGAGGCCATTCGAGCCTACGATGGCATCGTATTCAAGCTCGACGAGCACCTGGTGAGGCTATACGAGTCAGCAAAATCCCTGAGAATCGATATTGGGATGACCCTTGAAGAGATGAAAGGAGTTGTCCTCGAGACGCTAAGGAGAAACAAGCTACGTGAGGCATACATCAGGATAGTCATCACAAGAGGCGCGGGCCCCATGGGTGTTGATCCGAGAAACTGTGACAAGCCAACGATAATCGTCATAGCGGAGGAGAGGAAACCGACTTTTGGCTCAGGGGACAAAGGGATCGAGGCCATAATTTCCTCTGTGAGGCGAATCCCACGGGATAGCATTGATCCACAGATCAAAACCCTCAACTATATCAACCAGATTCTCGCAAAGATCGAGGCCATCGACGCGGGGGTCGAGGAAGCCATCATGTTGAACGGGGAAGGGTTCGTCGCTGAGGCCTCGACGGAGAACGTGTTCATAGTCAAGAGGGGAAAAGTTATCACACCCCACCCAAGCGCAGGTATCCTCAACGGAATTACGAGGCAGACCATTATCGGTGCATGTGAGGAGCTGGGGATCGAGGTCGTGGAAAGGAACCTTACCACTCATGAGCTGTACAACGCTGACGAGGTATTCGTGACCGGGACCGGTGCTGAGCTCATTCATTTAGGCAAGATATCAGGTAGAGTCATCGCCGATGGTGGGAAAGGAGAGACCACCAAGATAATCGAGGAAAAGTTTAGAGAATACACAAGAAACCCGAAACACGGAGTACCCATTTAGATTGTGATATATACGGGGGCTTCACTGAGCCCATCTCACATAGAACCGTAATACATTGCAGATGTATCGATCCAGGATACTATTCAGTCCTCGGTTTTATCCCTCCGTTATTCCTTTTAATAAAAAAACAGGAAATATGACTGAACCCGTCATGGAAGCAGTAGCCCGAGGCATCGTGGAGCAAGCAATGGACGACGAGTTATCGGATAGAAGGCTTGAGCTCAGTTATAATACGTTCAAGCACTTCGAAAAGGAGGGGCTACTAGAATCCGCGGAGTCCGCCATGTTCGGGAAGATCTACTCCGAGGCATTCAGCTACTTCGTTTACTACAAGATGCACTCCAAGGAGACCATCAGTCTCACTGAGATGGAGGAGTTCGAGAAACTTATCGACAGAAGGGCCCACGAGATCAAGGGCAAGATA
>JAUWLH010000149.1 GCA_030613835.1 Candidatus Bathyarchaeota archaeon
GAGGGAGACGTAGTTCTCGTAAGTCCATGGGAGTTCTCGGTGGAGACCCGTGGCGACATCGTGTTCAGGTACACCCAGAACCAGGCTTACTGGCTTCGCAACAACGGCGACCTAAAGATAGACGCTTAGCCGCCAAACGTCATCTAAAACACCATCTATCCTAGTGGTGGGTAATAATTCTATGGGGGTTACACGATTCTTAACTATCCAAGACTTGGGAATGTTATTATTTTAGGGTTTGAGTGTCTTCACTCTAAAAGGAAAAATGGTGGTTAACATGAAAAATAAAGCGCCGGTGATGCTCAGCGGAGGACTTGACAGCACCCTCGACGAGAGCTGGCTCCCAGTCCAAGCCGGTTGAGGAGGTCGAAGCGTACAGGGTCTAAACCCGGATACCCACTTCCCTATTTTTCACGTAGTGACCTATTTTTTGGACAAGCGTTAAAACCGGTGACAGCTTCGTACATTCCATGATTGATTTCTCAGATATACTCGATAATGTCCCCCACTGGGACAGGTTCATGACGGTTGACGAGCAGAACCAGGCATCAAGGGAGCTGGCTGAGGAGTACCCCGGTAAAGTCGAACTCCTGGACTTGGGCAAATCGACCCTCGGCGAGACCATCCATGGCCTCAAGGTAGGAGATGGAAAATACAACGCCTTGATCCACGGGTTCCCCAACAGCGAGGAGCCATACGGCGGCAACCACCTCACATACTTCAGCAGGGCACTGGCTGAGAATGACGATATCAGGGAGGCCCTTGATTATACGTGGTACCTCATCAAGTGCAGCGACCCTGACGCGGCAAGGAGGAACGAGGGATTCCAGAAAGGGCCCCTAACGCCCCTCAACTTTTCTGAGAACTACTACAGGACCCCCCACAGTATCACTCCCGATGGATGCTTCCCGTTCAGGTACGGTCCGCTGGACCTGAACCAGCCTACAGCCGAGACAAAAGCTCTCATGTCCGTCACGGACAGGGTGAAGATCAACTTTGTCAGCAGCCTGCACATGATGAAGTGGGGCGGAATCAGCTTCATGGTACCCCACCCGTGCACCGGGCTCTACGCGGACCTCCAGAACGCCGCCAAGCTCTTCAACGTCTTCCCTAGGAAGAGGCCAGGAACTATGCTCGCGCCGGGGATCATGCACGCGGCCTATGTTCAGCCTGCGCGTAACTGGGTGAAGCACTACGCCGCTGGGAACACAAACATCGAGCCCATCGAGGGCTGTGATATCTACGAGTACGTCCAGGTGCTCAACCCGAACGCATTCATCCTCATACCCGAGTGCTGCCTCTGGTACGAGCCAAGAATGCTGGACGACAGGGAGAGCGAATCGACCCTCGGTGACTCATTGAACTACGCCAACGAGGTCACCAACGAGACAAACAACTTCAGGCTCAGGATCTGGAACGAGGCATTGCCCCACCTGAAAACGGAGACGCCCTGGAAGAAGATGGTGGCTGAGAACATCGAGCCACTGGTAGCCAAGTACACAAACGTCAGCAACCCGCCGTTCAAGTTCAACCCAAAGGTCCACGTCAGGAAGGCCACGGTTGCCGAGAAGATCGGAATAGAGGGCCACGATGATATCTACAGGATGTTCAGCCTGGGAGGCATGTACAAGATGCTTGACGAGGAGGTAAAGGCATCTGGAAACTCCAAGATAGAGGAGCTCAAAGACGAGACTCACGCCAAGCTCGTGGAGTACGACAAGTTCCTCCACGAGAACTACGAGATCGTGAACACGCCGATCAGGAACCTGGTGGGAATGAGCATCGGGGCATTGATGCACGCGAGCCAGTACACCAAGACTCTGGATCGCTAGCCCCCTTTCTGAGAAAACAGAAATTACCCTTTCCTCCCCCTATTTCCTGATAAACTTTGGACAAGAAGTTTTTAGAGATTGAGTAACGCGCACGCAGTTACAGTGAAGTGAGGACAAAATTATGGACATTTACTTGCGTCATTCGCTGTAAGCCGGTGAATCCATGTTATTTTGTCAATGTCTCAAATGAGCTTGTTTACGGATTTAATGCAAATTAATTGAGTGTTTTCATAAACAATATGATTAGTTAACGTTCGTTACTTACATAGTTCATAACCATTTACAGCTTGAAGATATATTCATCCAGCATTAATTGTATTTTGGAGGCTTGGAAACTCATGAACAAAAGAGGTATGAATACGCTTCTTGAAGGTATTCCCTAGTTGTTCTTGAATATCCTCCCTTCTTTTTCCTCTTTTTTTTGTCGTATTACTCAAAACACTGGGAGTTCTTCTGATGCGCGCGATGCTATGTGTGGTCAGATACACTTTGCAGACGCAAATGGAGACGCTGTCGTTGTGAGTGCTGGTCCTGACAATACACATACACGCTCATGTTAAGTAATGCTGTTTTTCTCTTTGAATTCTTCAGGGAACTTTTATGCATTGAAGAAAAAGAGTTCCAGAGAAGGAATCCGGAGATAAACATCACCGAGCAACTCGCAACAATCCAGCTGCTTTGAGGCGATTCACATCAGGGGCACAGGTGAGATTATGACTATGTTAATGCAAACGCTGAAACGTCCATTCAGCTTGAGGAACGCAGGAAGAGTATAACTGGTTACTGGCTGATTACCAGCTATTGGCAGCCCAGCAGGAAAACTAAGGTAGCTGAATATACATTAAGACGTTTTTCTATGGTTGACGCGCTTACCCCAATCCGCGGGCACCAAATTTTAATATATAGTATACGGTTGTTTAACACATGCGAACCAAGGTAAAGAATACAACCAACGAGCCTAAAACCATCATCATAGTAACCCGAGAAAAAGTAACCCTAGAACCCGGAGAAGAAATAGAGTTCGACGGAGACCTAGAATTAGGCAAACAATAACCCCGTTATTTCTACTAGGAAATATAGAACGGAAACCCTAATTATTTAAAAAGAATACACATTATATGATATTATATGAGTATTTGTGATGCCTGTAACAAAGAAGCAAAGTTTAGTTTTGTCTGCCCCGAATGTGGGGGCCGCTTCTGTAAAGAACATCGCAAAACAGAACATCACAATTGCCAAAAAAGAGGACCCCCGTATGAGACCTCTGTGGAGGAACAAAAAGCTCCTCCTGCTCTCGAACCTAGTAACGATGATCATACGCCAGAATCTGAGACAAATGAATTCTATAATTTAGAGGAGATTCTTTTCACAGAGAAAAACATTCCCGCCCTCAAAAGGTATAGCGTACACACGAAGGGAAAAACCCAGGACAAAAAGCCGTCTCTTGTTGCACAACTAAACGCCATCAAAACCCCCTTAGCAGTCTTGATGATAATATCCATCCTCTCCGGGTCGCTTATTGGTGCACTCGTTATTCCCAGCGGAGACACGGATAACCTCCAGCAAAGATACGACACACTAATCGAATATTACACCGAGCTACAAGCAGATAATCAAGATCTAAATATGGTTGTAGAAAATAGGGCCTATCAAATAAGTTCACTTCAAACCGAACTCGACGTTTTGAGTCAAGAGTACTCTGCTTTACAAAATGACTGGGACAGTTTATTCAGTGATCAGACACAGTATGAGGCTCCATCGATAAACCAGTTATCTAATTGGCTAGCAGCAGACTCAACAGATCAACATACTATTAGCGGATCATATACGGTGGTAGACCAGGCGATACTTCTTAGTCTAGAGGCAAAAAATCAGAAAGTCAAATTAGGTGTGATCACTGTGTATGGGAACTTTACTGAAGAATTATCAGAATATACCTATAATGTCGTTGAAACAGAGGGAGGATATGTAGTATACATAGATCCGCAAACAGATGAAATATGGTGGACCCCGGGTTATGAGGAAGTCTCTCAGGACAGGATCTGGAATCTAGGAAAATATGTTTCTGTGTACGTAACAGAAGTAGATACAATCATCACGCCTTGGATATCTTAGTTTTCTGTTCACATGATCTAGTTTGGGTCTTGGGTTATTTTTAGGTTTAATTTTTTTTGTTTCATATAAGTTTTTTATCCTATATTGATGAAGGAAGGGTGTGGGGTAATGAAGCTCGAGATCAGGGTTAAGAAGATTGGAAATAATTTAGGGATTATTATTCCGGGTTCTGCTATTTTGGGTACTGGGTTATGCGAAGGAGATGTTCTTGAGGCCCATGTAAAAGAGGGAAACATAATAATTATCAGCAATCTGGATGTGTTGAATTATCCTGATTTATATAGTAAAATAGTTGAAGAATTTTTCAAGGTTGCAGAAGAAAATAAGATGCGCACAATGTAGATACTGAAGGAGAAAATGAAAAATGCCTGATAATGTTTGCCCAAACTGCGGAAAAAAGCACCGTTGGTATGAGGCAAAAAAAATAGATCCGATTACAAAAGAACACCTCTGCCGTAAATGTAATACCCCATTTCGCTCTAAGAATGAAAAACAAAAAGCACCACAAGAAGTGCCAAAAGAAGTAATAGAAGTCTCATCCACGCGCGAATCTGATATGACGAAACTTGTTAACGATGTCTTGGTTTCTTTTAATCAGATTAGAGAAAGCCGAAAA
>JAUWLH010000167.1 GCA_030613835.1 Candidatus Bathyarchaeota archaeon
GCATGGTCCAAGCTAACCCAGGGTTCAGTCCCCACTGAAATGTTATCATGGTTATGGAGCGTTAAAATCGATCAAACATTGGGAATATTTGTTATCAGTACCTCGGGGATCCTTCCCCTGTCAGAAATCACCCTGTTGATAGCCCTGCTGGCCTCAACGGTGTGTATCTTGAACTCGGTACCCCTGTACGCATCCATTATGGGCTCAACGAAGCTGTTGCTCTGGATGAAGTAAACGCCCTTCTCGTCCAACTCCAAGCAAAGGTCACGTAACATCAAGTGGTCATCAAAACCGAAGCCCAGCTTGCTGTACGCGGTGAAGTCTGCGGTATCGCTCTTGGGGAGATACGGCGGGTCCAGGTAAACCAGATCGCCCTCCTCTGCTACCTCCTTTATATACGTGAAACGCTCGCAGTATATCTCGAACCTTCTGAATAGCTCGCTTGCCCTAATTATCCTGCCAGGGTGCACGATGGCGGGCTTCTTGTACCTGCCAAAGGGCACGTTGAACTTGTTCTTGGAGTTGACCCTGTACAGCCCGTTGTACCCTGTCTTGTTCAGGTAGAGGAAGATGGCGGCCTCCTCCACCGGCTCAAGCTCCCCCTCGTTGAACCTGGTCCTGAGCTCATAATACCGCTCCTTGCCGTACTCGTAGCGGTTCACCTCCTCGATGAGTTCCTGGGGGAGCTCCCTCACCACCTTGTAGAACCTGATGAGCCTCTCGTTGACATCGTTGATGCTACCGCCCCTTGGCTCGAGATGGAAAAACAGGGCTCCACCGCCGAAGAAGGGCTCGTGGTAGTTCCTCCCGGCATGATCAGGTGGCAGTAGTTTGTCTATCTCGAACCTCAGACGCCTCTTACCGCCGGCCCACTTGAGAACGGGTCTAGCCATTACCCATCAATTGGGCGATCTACCATAAAAATCCAAGTTGAGTAGCGGCTCAGAAGCCGTTTCCAAGGAGGTATAAACATTTAATAAGGGAAGTGAGTGTAAGACTAGAGCATCCGGAGAAAATTGTAATGGTTGGGAAACTTTCAACAATGCGGGGCGGCGGCCGAAGCGTTAGGCCAGTCAGCAAGAGGCCCCCGAACTGGGTCGTCTACCAGCCCGACGAGGTAAAGGCGCTCATCATCAACCTAGCGCGTGAGGGCAGGACCCAGTCACAAATAGGTAACATCATCAGAGACATTCATGGAATCCCACTCGTAAAACCCATCGTGGGCATGGGCATAAAGAGGGTCCTAGAGGAGGCTGGACTGGCTCCAGAGATCCCAGAGGACCTTTACAATATGATGATCAGGTCAACCAGTCTCCGGAGACATCTTGACCGCCACCCCAAGGACTATGGTAACAAGAGGAGTTACCAGCTCACTGAGAGCATGATCTACAGGGTTACACGGTACTACAAGAAGAAGGGTCAACTTCCAAGGGATTGGAACCACCGCCGAGAAATCGTAACCATTTAATCTGAAAATGTCCAACTCGGACAATTTCTTCAATTCTATTATCCCAGCATCTAACCTTTTCACCAGCCACGTCGAGAAGGGCTCATACATCAGGCTGGTCACCCATAACGACGCCGACGGACTCAGCAGCGGCGGGATTCTGGCAGCATGCGCCGTCCGGATGGGGGCCAGATTCAAGATTAGCAGCGAGAAGAAGCTTGACGAAAAGCTCATAGCGAGGCTCGTAGAGGAGAGCCCCGACCTTATACTGTTCAGCGACTTCGGCTCGGGCTATCTGGAAATGATCTCGGAGAGCCTGAAGCAGGACATCATCATACTGGACCACCACATGCCAGTGGAGTACGAGGCAGACAACATTATCCACATCAGCCCTATGCTCCACGAGATCGACGGGGCGAGGGAGATAGCCGCCTCCGGCATTTGCTATTTCTTCGCAAAGGCGCTTGACCCAGAGAACGTTGACCTCGCGTGCCTAGGATTGCTGGGAGCACTAGGCGACCAGCAGGACAGCGGGGAGAGGAAAACACTCTTCGGCTTGAACAGTATCATAGAGCAGGACGCCATCGACAAGGGATTGCTCAAGAAACACGTTGGGCTCATCTTCTACGGGTACGAGACCAGGCCCATCGCGAAGGCGATAGCGTACACAACGCTGCCGTACATCCCGGGGCTGAGCGGAAACGAGAGCAACAGCGTCGCGTTCCTCAAGGAGATTGGCATCGAGATACTCGAAGGGGACAGGCTAAGGGCGCTGGCTGATCTGAATGATGACGAGAGAACCAGGCTGTTTAGCGCCCTCAGCAACCACATGGTCAGCAGCGGGTGCGACTCAAGCGTCATCCACCAGCTCATCGGGACGATCTACACATTCAGGTTGGAGGAGCAGAGCACCCCGCTCAGGGGTGGAAGGGAGTTCGGGAGCCTCCTCAACGCTTGCGGTAGGATGGGAAAGCCAGGCGTTGGCATCAGTGTGTGCCTGGGGGACAGGGGGGACGCGATGGCGGAGGCACAGGAAGTCCTTGGGGAGTACCGGATCACCATCGCACAGGCCCTCGACTGGGTCCAGATGAACGACAAAGTCGTGGAGCAGGAGCACATCTACGTCATCACCGCCGAGGACAAGGTGAACGACACGGTGATAGGCGTGGTTTCAGGTATTCTTCTCGGCCAGGGGATACTAAAGTCCAAGAAACCCATCGTCGCAACCGCCTTCACCGATGATGACCAGCTCAAGGTATCCGCTAGGGGACTGGATGAGCTTGTCAGGGCGGGCCTCCACATGGGGCTCGTAATGCAGAAGGCAGCTGAGGCCGTTGAGGGCGGCGGAGGGGGCCACGATATAGCCGCTGGCGCTTACATCCCGAGGAACAGGGAGAGGGAGTTCCTTGAGAACGTCAACAGGCTAGTTGAGAAAACCCTGAAGGCGTCGGGGTAATCGCATCAACTTTATAGAAGCTTCACATTACCCCAGATATGCCAGAGTCCAGCAAGACCATAATCGAGATCGATTATGGAGAGGATGATACCGCAAAAGCGATTCAGAAAGCCATCACGCCAGACAACCTTATGGTCCCAGACGGGATGCACATAATTACGATGGTGCAGGGTAGCGTTCTTGAGATAGAGGTACATACAGACAGGAGTATCGGAAGCCTAGTGGCGACACTGGATGATATGCTTAGCTGCATACAGGCAGCCGAAAGGGCCATTGAGGAAGCCGCTAATTGAGAGTAGTAGTCGAGTGCCTCGGCATGGTTCCCCCGTGTAAGCGCTGTAAGAAGCTTGAGGAGAACGCGTTGAGGGCTGCCGAGAAGCTAAAGGCGGAGGGGATAATGGTGGAGATCATCAAGCGGGATGTGATGTCGGACGAGGTTACCGAGAAATACGGGATACTGATGTCCCCCGCCTTGGTGGTCAACGGAGTTGTGAAATACAACGGGAAGCTGCCTGATCGCCGCGTCATCGAGCGGATCATCAGGGAAGCCCTCTGATTTTCACAATCATTTAAATATTTAGATATATCGAATTTGATTGATGAGTCTCAATCTACCAGACGAGAAGATTCTGGAGTTCAAGTCGAGGATATTCAAGGTCGTTGGCGACGCTAACCGCCTCAAGATCATCGAGATCCTGAGGTCAGGTGAGAACTGCCAGTGCGAGATCATACCCTTGATCGCCCAGTCCCAGCCAACGGTGTCAAGGCACCTGAAACTACTGGAGGAGGCGGGCCTGATTAGGTCCAGGAAGGATGGCACTAAGACCTTCTACCAGGTCGTTGATGAGCACATATTCAACCTTATCGACGCCATCGACGATGACATGAGGGAACAGGTCTCCAAGGAGATCGCAAAGAAATACAGTTTTTAGAAAAAAGGGGTTACTGGAGAAGCTTCTTCAGGGCGGCCTCTGAGGGCAGTTTCCCAGATAACTTGACCACGCCATCAACCACGAGGGCTGGCGTCATCATCACGTTGTATGACAGTATCTTATCGATATCGTGGACATGGGTTATCTCGGCATCAAGCCCCAGCCTGTTAACAGCCGTATTGACCATGGCCTCAAGTTTCATACATTTTGGGCATCCAGTGCCCAGTATTTTTATCTTCATTTCATTTACCTCAAATAAGGAATATCCCGTATAGGTAGCCCGCCAGTATCCCGAA
>JAUWLH010000179.1 GCA_030613835.1 Candidatus Bathyarchaeota archaeon
ACGGGCTCAATGGACGTGGAGGGAAACCCATTGACCACCATCCAGGAGCAGACATTCATAAACCTCAAGAGGACACTAGACGCCGCGGATGTCACGTTCGACGACGCCGTGAAGGCACTGTCTTCCTCACGAGGATGGAAGACTTCGGCGAGATGAACGGGGGCTACAGGAGCTTCTACGGCGAGAACCTGCCCGCTAGATCCACGCTGGTCACCGACCTAGTGGCTGACAGCATACTCGTCGAGATAGAGCTGGTTCTCTACAAGGAGTAACCACCTTTCTTTATCTAAAGCCGACCCCATGTGTCTACCTGACAAGTTTTGAAGTTCCTTTTAACCGGACTCGGCAACCTCTACGAGAACGCCGAGCCCATAATGAACGGGATTATCGCCGCCGACAAGCACGGGTTCCACGGGGCATTGATGCCGGATCACTACATGTGGGGTCAGGAGATCGGCCACAGGATGGAGAACCCGTACGTGACCTTGGAGACATGGACTTTCCTCACGTACCTCGCTGGTAAAACCAAGAACATACATCTGGGGACCCTCGTCACGCCTCTGCCCTTCAGGCACCCCGGGGTTCTCGCCAAGAGGATCGCCACCCTCGACAACCTCTCGGGGGGCAGGGTGATCCTGGGCGTCGGGGCAGGGTGGAGTAACGTGGAGTTCAAGGGGTACAGTGAGTGGCTGGGCACCAAGAGCAGGGTAGACAAGACCATGGAAGCCCTTGATATCATTACTCGGCTCTGGACCGAGGACTCCGTGAGCCATGAGAGCAAGTACTACACCATCGAGGGGGCCGTGCTTGAGCCTAAACCGGTGCAGAAACCGTATCCAAAGCTTCTCTTCGGGAGCTCAGGCACACGGATGCTGCGGTTAACGGGGCAGATGGGTGACTACTGCTACATCCCACCTTGGCAGATGCAGAACGCGGCGGAAATGAAGGAGACCGTTCTTGGTGCAGCCGAGAAGGCCGGGCGCAAGGATAAGGTCGAGTTCATCGGCGGGATCATGGGAGCCATAGCTCCCTACGACGCCAAGGAGTACGGCAAGATCATTGAGATGACCGAGAGAACTGGGGCGAAGACATGTAACATAGCCTTCCCCCGAGAGACCATCGTCGAGGATATCGAGAAATTCGCGTCCGAGGTCATGCCCAGCTACCTTTAACCTTTTTTCCATCCTTTATATTTTATAGTTCCCTTGGATCAACCAGTGTTTTCTGTTGAAGTGGAGATGTAGCGTATGTAACTACCTCTATGATGAGGACAAGGAGGGAAACCCCTTCCTTGAGTTGCCCTCTGAGTGGAGGTGCCCAATTTGTTCGGCACCCAAATCAGCCTTCTCGCAGGTGGGAGGTGAGACAGTGACCGATCCTAACGCCCCCACGGTGGCTGACAAGATGGTTGCCCAGCTGTCCGAGCTTGGCGTCAAGTACGTGTTTGGGATGCCGGGTGACTCGATACTGCCGTTGGTTGACAGTCTTAGCCGGCAGGACAAAATAAAGTTCATTCTAACCAGGCACGAGGAAACAGGCTCACTCATGGCGTCGGCCTACGGTAAGCTAACGGGTGAGTTGAGTTGCTGTCTTAGTATAGCTGGTCCAGGTGCCACAAACATGATGACCGGGCTAGTTGATGCTGCGACAGATAAGGCTCCGGTGCTGGCCCTCATGGGCCAGGTAGCTCAGGCGTTCCTTGGCAGCGAGTACCTCCAGGAGATTGACGAGATCGAGATATTTTCGCCGATAGCCGTGTTCGCTGAGAGCGTTTCCAGTCCCTCTCAGGCCATCAACCTTACCATTACGGCCGCTAAGAAAGCCCTGATCAACATGGGGTCAGCCGTTCTCAGCCTCCCAACGGACGTTCTTGCCATGCCCCTCATCGATGATATCTGGGAGATGGATAAGCATGTATTCAAGCAGCGCATCCAGCCGCCCGAAGAGGAGGTGAAAAAGGCGGCGGAACTCATCAACAAGGCCAAGAGACCGCTGATATTTGGAGGATGGGGCATCAGGGAGTGTGGCGAGGAGGTGATAGAGTTCGCGGAGAAGATCAACGCGGCCATAGCTACCACCACCAGGGTTAAGGGGATTGTACACGAGACCCATCCCCTTGTCGTTGGGGTCCTCGGGTCGGTTGGCACACGATTCGCCGCGAAGACGGTGGCCAAAGCCGACCTATTGATAGTACTAGGCTCCGGGTTTAGGCAGAGGAACCTATTGCCAGATATCCCCATCATCCAAGTGGACATCGACGGAACCCGTATTGGCAGGATGTTCCCTGTGAGTGTTGGGCTACACGGCGACGCCCACGCAACCCTCAAGATGCTCATAGAGCATGTCAAACCGAAGAAGGGGGACCAAAAATTCCTCGCCGAGGTGGGCAAGCTCAAGAAGTTGCACCAAGCGGAGATTGATGGCTACGCGGCGGACAGGTCGGTGCCCATCAACCCAGGGTACGTGGTTACCTCTATCAAACGGTACGCCGATGGAGACGCGCTAATCACCGTGGACAGCGGAGACCACACCTACTGGTTCTACAAGAACTATGTATGCGAGGGCGAGAGGACCCTGATGTCCGCCAACATGGCCTGCATAGGATTTGCCTTCCCCGCTTCCATGGCCGCCCAGCTGGTCTACCCTGACAGGCAGGTCATATGCGTCAACGGTGACGGTGGCTTCGGTCAGCTTATGGCTGACTTCACCACCGCGGTCCGGGAGGAGCTCCCCGTGAAGGTCATCGTGTTTAACGACGGCAAGATCAAGAACATCGCAAAGGAGCAGGCGATGTACGGGTACCCAGTCTTCGGTATCAGCTTCCCTAACCCGGACTTTGCAAAGTTCGCAGAGTCATGCGGCGGAGTTGGTTACAGGATAACCACACCGGACGAGCTGGACAGGGCATTCGAGGAGGGATTCAAGCTTGACCGGCCAGTCTTGTTCGATGTCCTGGTGGACCCTGACAAGATGAGCCCCGTGGTCAAGTCCGCGTAGGCTCATTAACCCTTTTTTCCTTCAAGACAAGCTATAAATAACGTCCTTCCTTGGATCAAATTGGTTTTTCTATGCCACAAATGGTTCCTGACACTCCCGAGAATGGGGAGATCTGTAAGAAATTCTGTGGGCCCTGTCCTACATTCATGCCAAACAAGCTCAATGAGTCACCTCCAATGATGCTATTCTGCTCACGTGGAGCGTCCACTGTACCAAAGGAACAAATCAAGGACAACGGTTGCAGTTGCTTCGGGTGCGGCGTCTTCTCAAAATATGAGTTGGAAGGCGGATGGTTTTGCATCTACGGAAAAGAAGGTAAGAAAACCTAATCTATTTTTTTTTATCAGTACCCAGAGATTCCTCGCGCGCGAGACATCAAGATAATCCTCAGTGGCAATTGTAGAACTTTCTCCGTCTCATTGTTAACTCCAGTAGAACTCGGGGAACCTAGGCGCGTAGAGGAGGAAGTGGATCACCAGGAACGCGCGTGTGTGGGATCGTAGATGAAGAGTTTTCCCTTTACTCTACCGAGGCTTCCTGGATCTTCCGGACTTCCTTCAATGCTTTGACAGCCACCTCTATCATATCGGGCGTGGGCTCCTTGGTGGTGAGCTTCTGGAATGCTAGGCCCGGTTTGATGATGAGTTGCATCAGAGGCGAATCCCTGTATTTATCACTGAGCTTGAGGACCTCGTAGCTTACACCCGCGATCACAGGGAACAATGCGAGCCTGTAAGCCAGCCTTACCACAAAAGTGGTCCTCGGGATGAGGGCGAACAGCGCCATGCTAGTGAGAACCGTGAGGAAGAGGAACGATGTTCCGCATCTGGGGTGCAGCCTGCTGAACTCCGCAACACTTTCCACTTCCATATCCGAACCAGCCTCGAACGCGTTGATAGCCTTGTGCTCAGCACCGTGGTACTGGAGTACCCTCGCCACCTCCCCC
>JAUWLH010000151.1 GCA_030613835.1 Candidatus Bathyarchaeota archaeon
CTTGTCCGCGATGGCCCCGGCTACCGTTGTCTTGCCGGAGCCGCTTGTGCCTATAACGTGGACTCGTCTGGGCCTCATTGTCCTACTTGCGGTCGGCGATTATCTTGAGATAGTCCTCACGCGGTGGGGTGAAGCACTCGATGAGCATGGCGGGCTTGTCACCCGAGGCGTCAAAGTTCTGCATGGAGTTTGGTGGCACGTAGAAACTGGTCCCCTTCTTGATGAGCTTGATCTCGCCGTCGATGTAGAGCTCGCCCTCTCCCTCGAGGACTATGCCCATCTGCTCATGGGGGTGGCTGTGGGGTGGGGTCGGGACGTTTGGCTGAACCGTCAGCCTCATCATCATCGCTTTCTCGCCCACTATGATTATCTCGCCGAACCTTCCTGGCACGGTCTCTAATGTCGGGTGCTCACCTGGTAGTATGATCTTCATAACAGTCTAGGATTAGAATGAGAGCTTGCGGAAAAAAGTTAGGGCGATCAGCCTCCCCTTTTCCCTCATCTCCGCCTGATATGAGGCAAATAATGGGGGATAATTACCTGGTTATCTCGGTGGGGACCGTTAGTAGAACCAACATGCTCGCAATCTGCGTGCATATGATCAGCCAGAAGACGCTCTGGGGGCTCACAGCGTCCCACATGTATCCGCATATTATAGGCGAGATGATGCTCACCAGACCTCTAAAGAAGCCTTGGAGGCCGAACCAGCTACCCATGTACTTCTTGGGAACCAGATCAACACCTATGGCCACCTGGGACTGCCCCACCGTCATGGAGAAGCCACTCAGGAATCCCGAGAGTAGCAGGAACAGGTTGTTCGGTGCGAAGATCAGTATCAGGTATGATAGTATTATCAGTCCACCCGCCGCCAGTATCATCTTCTTCCTACCCCGTGTGTCCGCCAGGTGTCCCAGTGGGATCGCAAGGAAGACAAACACCACCGTTGCGGCAGCGCTCATGCCCCCCACTATGAACTGGTTGGCCCCCTTGATCTCCACCGCGAAGAGCGGGATGTAGAACGCCACCTGCCACCAGAACGATGTCAGTGTCGTCAGGAGTAACCACCGCTTCACCATTGTACCCTCCTCGATGACCTTTGATAGGTTGCTCAGCACGCTTTCCTTCTTCTGCCCGATGATATGCTCACGCGGGTTCTCGAACCTGAACCATATGATGAGGAACGCGATCACCAGATCCGCAGTCTGGATCCAGTAAAGGGGCTTGATGCCCGTGGCGTTCATTCCCCCAAAGAACGTGATCAGCGTCGCCCCCACTATAGGTGCGATGAGCTGGGGGAAGAACGAGACCGTATCGCATATCCCCATCCCAGTGATCCGCTCATCAGTGCGCAATGTCGAGCCGCAGATCATGGGGCAAACCGTTCTCTCAAGGATGAAGGCCACCGCCGAGAGGATCAACGCAACCGCCGCTATCTCCCATGTGATGGCGATGCCGAAGATTATCGAGCTGATGATGGATATCCCCAGCGTCATCAGGAGCACCTTCTTGATACCGACCCTGTCCGCTAGTACCCCGGTTGGAATGGCCAACAGGGTGTTGACGGCCCCGCTGAGGCTGTTGATGTACCCAAGGACCAGCGGCGTGGCTCCCAGCGATGCGATATATATGGGCTGGTACTGGTAGGTCAGGTTGACGGCCATATTCTTGGCCAGATTCTTGAGTATGTTAACCTTAAATGGCGAGTCCTGCCTCTGCAGGAAGCCCGCCCAGCCCTTGATCAAGTCGGGGATGCTCTTTTTCTCTTCGCTCAATCGGTTCCCTCGATTACAGGAATACTTTACATATTGAAGTAGGATATAAAATGGGAAGTATTCATATGGGAACCAAGGTCCTTTAATGAATCTGAGGAATCGCTAATGAAACGGAAGTGTAGGGTTTTCCCCACGTTTGAACTGCTGGGCAAGAAGTGGACCCTGCACATCATCAAGGAGTTATCATGGCATGGCAAGAAAAGGTACAGCGAGCTCAAGAGGGCACTGGAAGGCGTGAGCCCCAAGACCCTCACCGAGCGACTTAGGGAGCTGGAGAAGGAGGACGTTATTGTCCGTATTGTCTACCCCGAGGTGCCCCCCAGGGTCGAGTATGACCTTACCGACAAGGGGCAGGACCTTAGCAAGTCAATAGACAGCATCTGTGACTGGGCGCGAAAGTGGTACCCAGATGAATTGCGCAAAGCCTAATTCACTGCTTGTTTGCCAAAAATATTCGCTTTTATTAATCAAGAAAACAGAAAACATAGGCTTTTCCTCTCCATAGTTTTTTATAAAAAGCAAGTAACCCATATCATATGTCCATCGAAAGATTGGTAAGAAAAGAACTTCACGGCCCAGGCAGGCGGTCAGCCACAAGGCGTTCAGGCCCACCTGACCCCGAGATGATTAGCCTAGCTGCCGGAGACCCAAACTTCCTTCTTCCCAAGTATATCGCCGACACCATCAACCAGGCCATACTTGACGGATACACCCATTACATGTTCGGGGGTGACCCCCAGCTAAAGGTCGAGGCGGCCAAATACTACAGCAAGTACGGCTACAAGACCATGCCAAGTCAGGTATCCCTCACAAACGGGGGGAGCAGCAGCATCTTCCAGGCATACGCGGCCATCCTGGACCCAGGCGACGAGGTAGTCGCCTTTGACCCTGCCTACAGCGGGGGCACCATGGTCCCAGCCTACTTCGGCGCAAAGATAGTCTACGCCCCGCTCGTCAAGGACGATACGGGTATGTACGACTTCGACGAGGAGGAGCTCAAGAAGAAGATCAACTCAAAGACCAAGGCCCTCTACGTGGAGAACCCAGGTAACCCCAGCGGAAAGGTCTACGGCGAGAAGGAGTGCAAGATCATAGCAGATCTGGCCGTGGACCACGATTTCATCGTGGTAAGCGACGAGACCTACACCGAGTTCGTCTGGACCGGCGAGGACCACTTCCCCATCATCACCCTCCCAGGAATGGAGAACAGGACAATCGTCACGATGGCGTTGACCAAGATGTTCTCATGGGCAGGAATGAGGACGGGATGGACAATCAGCGGCCCCGAGCTGGCGCCTTACGTCGGTAGAGCCCCAGGCGGAGGACTCAGCTGGCCCATCCAGAAGGGAGCCATCAAGGCATTACAGGACGGCTACCAGTTCGTTCTGAACATGAGGAAGGAGTACGAGGAGAGAATCGAGTACACCGCAAAGCGCCTCAACGAGATGCCTGGCATAAAGTGCCCCAAACCACAGGGAGCCTTCTACATGTTCCCATGCATCGAGGACACCAGCATGACAAGCATGGAGTTCTGCCAGAAGCTTGTCGAGGAGCAGAAAGTACGGGCCATCCCAGGAGCCAGCTACGGAGCGGGCAACGGCGAGGGCAACGTACGCTTCAGCCTCATCAGACCGCTGAGCAACACCACGATGCCCAGCTGGTTCGAGCACAAGAAGGGCTACATGCTAGAGGACGCCATGGACAGGATCGAGAAATTCGTCCTGAGCCACGCCTAGCCCCTAATACCTCAACTTTTTATCGACCTGGTTGATGGGCGGCTTCCCATCCCTAGTCCTGATTATGTTCTCCACCATTATCTTCAGTGACGCATCCGACTGGCTGTCCGATGAGCCTATCTGGTGGGCGATGCAGATGACGTTATCCAGCTCCCAGTAAGGGTATTTTGAGGCAGGGTTACCGTCAACATTCCAGATCGGGTCCCAGAAGTGGGGCTGCCACCAGACATCAATGCCAGCGCCGGCCAATTTACCTGATTTCAACGCATCGTAGAGGGGCTTTTCCTGGATGATCATCGCTCGGGCGACGTTGATTACGTATGAGCCCTCCTTCATCAGGCTGAACTCGTGCTCCCCGAGCATGCCCTCGGTGTCCGGGGTCAGTGGCACGGTGACTATGAGGAAGTCCGACTCCGCCATCAGGTGGTCCAGTTCATCTACACCCCCCAGCCACTCAATCCCAAGCTCCTCCCGGAGCTCATCGTTCCGTTCCCTCCTGAGACCCATGATCTTCATGCCCATAGCCTTGAGCCTGGTGGCGACCTCTATTCCTATAGCACCCATACCTAGGATTCCAGCCGTTTTACCCGTCAATAGGATGCCCCTGGTGCCGTCCCTACCATCTTGAAACCCGAGGTGCCTCGGCACTATCCTCTTGGCAAGTGCCCACACGAGGGCGACAGCGCCCTCAGCGAGTGGCACAGGATTTGATCCGCTCGTATTCGCTATGTATGTGTGCTCTTTGAGGGCGTCAAACGGCATATCATCCACACCGGCCCCCGTTTTCTGGAGTAGCTTGAGCCCAGTCGCGCTCTCTGCCACCACCGGGCTGAGCCTAGTGCTCACTATGACATCCACGTCCCTCGCGAGCCTCATTAGCTCCTCGTCCGTGCCGGTCTCCGGGTAAACTACATCGATATCATCAGGTAGGCGCTCCTTGATCCTCTGGGCCAGCCCTTTGTAAACGACTAGAACCTTCATGTATCAATACACGACCCCGGCCGCTTTAGCGGTTACGTCCAACTGGATAGCTTACCTTTTTAT
>JAUWLH010000244.1 GCA_030613835.1 Candidatus Bathyarchaeota archaeon
TCTCATCCTCATTATAGACGAAATCACTTCCCCTAGGTCGCACCAGCACGTTGATCTTTATCCTCAACTTTTCCCGTGCCAGCGAAAGGGTTCCATGACTGGGCGTGGTGCCACCTTCATACAGGTTGGCGCACAGCTCGATCCTGTGGGCTCCCCCCTCCTGGGCAGCGAGGGCAGAGGCTAGTAATCCGCAGCACACCTCTAGGATTGGATTCATGGGTGATTAATGCATCCTGATTGGTTAATATTTTACGTGTTGAGGTACTCCTTAACCCGTTATGAAGGTCGATGAGTTCTTGGTAGAGCGGTGGATGAACGAGTACGAGCACAACATCGAGTAAAAGCGTAGAACTTTTAACACGATAATGAGTGCTTGTTTTATTGTGAAAATTAGCTTCCCCGCGACATCCTGTAGTGATACTGGAACGTGAGAGCGGGGGAAGCCAGTTTCCTATACGTTTATGCCCCAAAAAAATTGAATAGGTGGGGGTCTTGACACACGGTGGGTTTAGATGTTCTCAAGATAATCGCTAACCTGTTCTAACCCATCTGATAATAGCTTCTTGTTGTTTCCGTAACCGATTCTAAGGTACTGTGAATGATTGAAACAATTCCCTGGAACCAAGAACGTGCTCTTTTCCTTGATGAGCTTGAGGCAGAGCTCTGATGCCTTCATGTCAATGTGGTGCTCAATGAATGCAACGCTGCCCGCTGTGGGCCTTATCCAGTCGAGGAGGGGCTCCTTGCTTATCCAGTCGTCTAGCATCTTCCAGTTCTCACGGACAATCTTATTGTTCCTCTCAAGTATCTTTTCGATGTGAGGCATGGCCTCGGCGGCTAGAGCCTCGTCTAGCATCGATTTGCTGATGGTAGTATAATCCCGCCTCAACATGAACTGGCAAACGGTCTCCTCATTGGCTGTAATCCAACCCAACCGCAAACCGGTAAGACTGAATGGCTTACTGAAGCTACCTACTGCTATTCCTTTATCGTAAATATCAACAACAGACGGAACTTTGCTCTTAGAATCGATGTATAGTCCCCGATATGCCTCATCGCTATGAACATATGCAGAAACATCTTCTGCGAGATCACAGATAGCTCTTAACGTAGGTTCGTCGATGAGGCTGCCGCATGGGTTATTGGGGTTGTTGAGGACAATCATCTTTGTTTTATTGTCTACATGTTCCTTGAGTTGCTCAAGGTCAGGAAGCCACCTGTTCTCTGGTTTAAGATCAAGAATCTTGATGTTCGCACCGAACCCTTTCGGCACACTGAAAAGCTGCTGATATGTGGGAGCCACACATATCACCGTGTCCCCCGGCTCAACGAGACTATAAAAACTGTTAAAGTTCGCCTCTATCGCGCCACCCGTCACCAGCACATTCTTTGGGTTAACGTCAGCGTACAGGTCAGCTATTCCCTCCCTAAGCAACGGATTCCCCTCAATATACCCGTATGTTAACTGCTTGTGCTGGAACTCCTCAAAGAAATCTGGTCTGCCTACAAAGTCTAGGAACTCGGCCAATGTGAACGGGTCAACACAAGTTTCGGCTAGATTATATTTGACGTCGTGCTCATACTGATTCATCCATCTTTCAACAAGGAATTCATCAACTTTCATAATGAATATGATAAACCCTTTGTACGTAAAATCTTAACGCACGCGCAACGCTTGCGTGAACCTAAGTCCATAATCCCTTTAACGCCTATATAGGAAATTATGGAGTGGACCATTGTGAGCGAGAAAAGCTACTACTGCACAAAATGCGGACACAACCACCGATTTACCTCAAAAATAGGAAAAAAACATCTTTCATATAAAAAAAGCTCACACTACACATTCATAAAACCAGTAAAAATACAAGAAAAAGTTCAACCTAATGAAACAGAACATATAACTCCATTAATAACCAAGGAAAAAAGCAACCGATTATCCGGGGTCATTCAAGATTATCGCCAAAGTTACAGAACGGGGGTTGAGAAATTTGGGTTTTGGTGGACTATCTTTCAACTTAGTTTATGGAGTTTGACGCTGACTTTCATATTAACTGCTGTGATAATATTTGTTTTTTATCTTCCAAAGGTTGAGATGCTTAACTGGAACTTTGTATAAACACACGCAGCAGGGATTTCGGGTCCCGTTATCCAGCCTTGCTCGCCGAGAAGACATTCACCGAGGATGATCTAACTCTTAATTACGCCGAGGGCCCTGAGGCTGGTCCTACGATCCTGTTCCTACAAGGACTGACTGACAGGTGGCAGTTCTTCATACCAATTATGTCCGGAATAACTCAGAGGTAGGGTCTAAATAACCCCCATTCCAAGCTTTTACTGGTTGTTATGGTTGAGACTGATAGGGATAGTGAGTCGAAGGCAGAAGCCGTTGAGACCCTAAGGGAGCAGCTTGTGATAGAGGGCCAGCTAGTTGGCTTGTATGATGAATACGAGAGGGGATCAGGGAACAAAGCTATGAAAAGAGTGATGCAGATGTTCAGACTGGACAGCCAGCGACACATCAACATCATCCAGGCGGCCATCGAGATCATCAATGGCGAGGAAGTGTACATCGAGGATAGGGGACCGCTCAAGAAATCCTTCAAGAAGCACCTTGAGCTTGAGGCCGAGGCATTGAAGAAAGCAAACAGTGTCCTCAGGAACTTGTGGGTTGACGAGAACCAGGGACTGAAGAACCTGCTCCAGATGTGGAGGGACGATGAGAAGAGGCACCACGCGGCGTTGAAGACCATCATAGCCAAGCCCTACTTCAGGATGGCCAGCAACGATTTTGTGTCCATGTTCAGAGACGAGAAGTTTCTTGAGGAGCGGCACAGGACGGCCAAGAGGTTCAAGGAGAAACATAAATCCCTCTGACCTTATATGGCATTTTTATCTTGAATTGTCCCAAACACGGTAAGCGATAATATTAAACCCTGAAAGTAGCTAGTATCTTCGATTCGATTATGAGTATGAAGGATCGTTTTCAGGGAAAGGACTACCTTACCCTAATGGACTGGAAACCT
>JAUWLH010000118.1 GCA_030613835.1 Candidatus Bathyarchaeota archaeon
CCTGTACTTCAGCTTGGAGGAGATCGGTTTCAAGACCTGCCCAGACTGCAGGGTGGAGTACGTTGACACCTCCGATATCGATTACTCTATCGAGAGGCTTAACATGGTGCTGGTTACCAGCGGAAAGTCCACTGTGACGCATTACACATACGGGGAGTACATGACCGAAAACGCCCCCATAATAGCCCTCAACAGTAAAATTATATCAGAGAAACGCATCCCGACCAAGGATGAGCTCAGCAGGGCTTTCGAGAGTTACTGCTAGGACTGGTCTTCCTTCATCTTCTGTTCCAGGGTCTTCAGCTCGCCAGGGTCACTGATCCTGATCTTTGTGTTCAGGCGTACAGGCAGTCCGACCTGTCTAAAGAACCCCATCAGGGCGGCCCCGTCGATGATATCTGCTATCTTGCCTTCCTTGATGCCATCAACGAGAATCTTCTCCACCTGGCTTATGACCTGCGGGTACTGGTAAGCCGCCGCGTTGTAGACCTCCCAAGCCCTGTTGCCGAACATGGCGTCTAGGACCTCCTGGTTCGTTGGCTCACGTGGCTTCTCTGGCTCAGGCTCCCGCTTTGCCTCGATCTGCTTGAGAAGCATCCTGCGCTTCATCTCGGCGAGGCGTCGCTGCTTTATCCTTTCTATCTCGTCATCCAAGGGCCTTCACGCAGATGATATCCATAGCGGGCTCTGTTTTATTCCTTACTGAGCCTACTGCGGCTTGAGGCCGCTGATCCTGACGCTGTTCAGGATGACCAGCAGGGCCAGTCCAACGTCCCCTATGATTATGGACTGCCAAAGGCTGATGGTTCCCATTGATGCCAGCACGACGATGATGAATTTTGCGCCCAGACTGATGGCGATGTTCTCCCTGATCCTGTTGAGCGTCGTGGTGCTGAGCCTCTGGATGTAGCTTAACCTCGTCAAATTGTCCTCAAGCAGGACGATGTCCGCTGTCTCTAGTGCAATATCACTGCCCAGACCGCCCATGGCGATCCCAACGTCAGCTGCTGCCAGTGCGGGAGCGTCGTTGATGCCGTCACCAATCATGACCACTTTTCCGTATGACTTTAGTTCCTCAATAATCTCCAGTTTCTCGTCAGGCAGGAGGTTTGCGTGGTACCCGTTGAACCCAAGCTGCTCCGCTATTGCAGCGGCTGTTGTCCCGTTGTCCCCAGTGAGCATCTCGACCCTCATTCCGTTTTTCTTGAGCTCCGCTATGGCTTCCTTTGCCCCAGCTCTTCTCGTGTCCTGTAGGCTGATGATCCCGATTACCTTCTCTTCACGGGCCACCAAGATGGTGGTCTTGCCCTGTATCTCCAGTTTATAGATGGCGTCCTCGGGGCACGAGATATCGTTCTCGGTAAACATCCTCATGTTCCCGATGCAGTATCCTTCGCTCTCGATGGTGGCCTCGATGCCCTTGCCCGTCCTGCTCTTGAACTTGGTTGTGGGAAGTATCGGGACGTTCTCGTGCTCAGCTAGCTCCTTGATGGCGTCGGCTATTGGGTGTTTGCTGTTTTCCTCAAGTGTCGCTGCCACCGAGATCAGTTCGTCCCTGCTGACGCCGTACGGGATCACATCCGTTACCATGAGCTTGCCCTGCGTTAGGGTCCCGGTTTTATCGAAGGCGAATACCTTTGCCTCGTTCATCTTCTCGATGAAGGTGCTGCCCTTGATGAGAACCCCGTGTCTGCTGGCGCTCGTTAGAGCTGATACCATCGCGACGGGTGTGGCTATGGTGAACGCGCATGGGCAGCCGATTACAAGCAGGACTAGACCATTGTAGACAGATGGAACCAGCGGCGCGTTGAATAGAAGTGGAGGAGTGAGCGCCATGATCGTCGCCAGCGCCACTATCAAAGGTGTATAGTACCTTGCAAACTTGTTCACTATAGTCTCAGTGGGGCTGCGCCTCTCCTCTGCCTCGTGAACCATTCTCAATATGTTTGATAGCATGGACTCGGCCGAGGCCCTAGTTGTTTTCACGGACAGGACGCCGTCCAGGTTGATCGTCCCTGCGAAGACCTCGTCGAGGTAGCCCTTATGAACCGGGATGGACTCTCCCGTCATCATGGACTGGTCTACGGTCGTATGTCCGTCCACAACCGTTCCATCTAAGGGAACCCTGTCCCCCGGCCTCACGATGAAGACCTCCCCAGGTACAACCTGCTCGACCGGGACCTCTATTTCGCCACCGTTCCTCCTTATCATGGCTACCTCTGGGCGCATCTCCATCAATGCCTCTATCGCGTGTCTCGCCCTGTTGGACGCGATGACCTCAAGCTTCAATGATATGTCCTTCAGGAACAGTACCAGTGCCCCCTCAGCGTACTCTCCTATGATAACCGCACCGATAGCAGCTATGGTCATGAGCAGGTCAATGCCTACGACGCCCTTCCTCAGTCCCTTAACCCCGTTTATCGCCGGCTTGTAGCCCTCGACGAGGATCGCGGTCATCAGCAGCATCCTTGGAACGTAACCTCCGATACCCATATACTCCAGTACAATGCCGGATGTGATCGCAACTCCTGAGAAAACAGTTTTCTTCCAGTTCAGGTTACCCTGTTCAGGGGCATGCCCGTGGTCACTTTCACAAGCCGAGCATGGGTCATCGTGATCTTGTGCGTGTTCCGTTAAACCTGAGCATGACATGCATATTGTCTCCACCTCGTTGTCGTCGTGATTGTGTTGGGGCATCGTTGCTCAGTGTTTCGCGTGTTTGGGTTTTATTAATGTAATGCTATGAAAACCCAGAAAATTATTAGAAATTAATAAAAATGATCCATAATATTATTAAACCATGACTGTTATCAGCCTGAGCATCACCAATGGTCTTCTTGAGAGGCTTGATGCCTTCGTGGAGTCCTCCGGTTACAGCAGCCGCTCCGAGGCCCTCCGTTTAGCGATCAGGGACAGCCTGAACCAGTACAGCCTCCAGCGGATGGAGAAGGGAATCGTGATGTCAACGGTCACTATAATCAGCGAGAGCCACCAGGCAACCACTCATGTTGGGTTGATGAACCTGAGGAACGATTTTGACGAGTTGATATTCGGTAACATGCACTTCCACATCGAGGGCGGGTACTGTATCGAGATATTCCTGGTGAAGGGTGAGTCCGATGATGTAATGGGATTCATCTCAAAGAGCAAGGCTATCAGGGGCGTCATGG
Organism: Candidatus Bathyarchaeota archaeon; assembly: GCA_030613835.1. Classification (GTDB taxonomy): domain Archaea; phylum Thermoproteota; class Bathyarchaeia; order TCS64; family TCS64; genus RBG-16-57-9. The sequence goes on from JAUWLH010000118.1 coordinate 3,171, forward strand.
AGGTCAACCACACACTGACACCGATGTCTTCAACGAGCTGATTATAGTTATCGGACCAGCATTTCTTTTCCTCATGTGTCTAACACTTCAACGTTCAATGTTTGGGACGGTGCGAGCGCATTCCACCGATTCCAATAGCAGTAGCCCTATTGCGCGTTTAGTTTAAATAGGAATAAGAGTGAAAATCAGTAACATTGGAATGTTCTTAGAAAAGACATTTTGCAGGTGACGAAAAACGAAAAAAAAATTCAACGTTATTGGGAAAAAGACTATCAGGAAAGATGGTATTGCGAAAGTAACTGGAACTGAGATTTACGCTTCCGACATGTTTTTCCCGAATATGTTGTATGGCCGGGTCCTGAAGAGCCCTCATGCTCATGCTCATGTTAGGTCGATTGATGTTTCAGAAGCAGAAAAGATGGGGGCAGTCACATTGACTCCGGGTGAAATTCCAGACGTTGTGTATTGCCCGAGACTCGTTAGCATTCCTGAGGCAACGTACAAGGACTGGAAGGTCTTGACCGATAAACCTCACTATGTAGGAGAGGCAATAGGTGCAGTTGCAGCCGAGTCCGAGGAGGATGCTCAGAATGCGCTAGAAGCCATTAAAGTTGAATATGATGTACTGGGTGCATCCTTCGATGCATTCGACGCCATGAAGCCGGGGGCTGAACTAGTACATGATCAGATCTACCTCAAAGATGACCTCCTCGATGTCGAAAACAACATTGGTTGCCAGCTCTCGATAACAGAGGGAGACCCCAGTGCCTTAGAGGAAGCGGATGTTGTTATTGAAAGAACATACCGCACAAACCGTCGCTATCATAATCAACTTGAAACCAAATCGGTCGTGGTGCGACCGGAATCTGACGGGGGCATCAGTGTCTGGAGCACAACCCAAACTATCCACAATACAAGACTCTTGTTACACGATATCTACGGCATCCCAATGGGAAAGATAAGAGTCTATAAGGTGGCTTTGGGCGGAAGCTTTGGCTCCAGCATTCACGTAAACCCCGTAGTAACTATTGCAGTTGCTCTGGCGTTGAAAAGCAGGCGACCAGTTAAGCTAAGCTATACGAGGGAAGAGGATATTCGGGACCATTGCGCATATCAGATGATTTTCAAGCTAAAACTGGGCGCAAACAAGGACGGTATGCTCGCCGGAGGACGCCTTGAGGCCTATCTAGATATTGGAGCCCATCAGATACAGGCGTACCCCCTACTGGGCTGTATTGTGGGGTGGTGGGTGAGTCTCTACAAGCTCCCATACAAGGATTATGTGGGCAAGGCGGTCTACACCAACAAAGTTCCCAGCTGTGCCTTCAGAGGTTACGGTAACCCTCAGATCAGCTGGGTAGTAGAGACTATGATGGACGAGCTTGCAGGTAAGATCGATATTGACCCACTTGATTTCAGGCTAAAGAACTACATCGGTGAGGGTGACCTGTTCTGGGGCCAGGGCCCGAGCGTAAAATCCATCATCCAGAGCTGTGGTGTCGAGGAGATACTCACCAAGGGCGCCGAGATGGTTGACTGGTATAACAGGCCCAACACAGAGGAACAGACAGGCAGATATAGGCGAGGCTGGGGGGTCGGCAGAGGCTACCACACCAGCAGCGCTGGGGCACCCGTACCCAGTAGTATCGTTGACTTTGGCGGCGCCATACTCAAGATGAACGAGGACGGCACCTTTGATTATATCTCCGCTCTAATGGACCATGGCTGTGGAACCCAGGAAGCCCACGTGAAGATAATCGCTGAAGAGCTCCACGTACCAGTGAACAAGGTAAACATCATTCGAGCGGACACCGGGACCACGGTCTATGATGTCTGCACCCACGCCTCAAGGGGGGTCTATAGCGGCGGAGGAGCTGCCCTAAAAGTCGCAATGAAGGTGAAGGAACAGATCAGGAACTTTGCTGGGACGATCCTAGACGCCTACCCACATGCAGTGAGAATAAGATATGACGAAGAGACGGATCAAACTATCATCTTCGCTGAAGGCATAGAGGGTAGAGAGGTATCATACCGGAAAATTGCCGAGACCGCTCGACACAAGAACTGGGGAACCGTGGCCGCGGTTGAGAGTTACAGGCAGCCCAGCTGCCCACCCCACTTCACAGGATATTTCGTCAATGTAGAGGTGGACACTTGGACAGGCAAGGTTAAACTCCTGAGAGTTGTGGCAGGTGCTGACATCGGCACGGTGATAAACCCACTGTTGGCGGCAGGTCAAGTCCACGGCGGA
>JAUWLH010000148.1 GCA_030613835.1 Candidatus Bathyarchaeota archaeon
CTAGGCTAGGTGTGCGGGCTTCACCATGGTCTTGGTCTTGAGGGGCTTCTCACCCTTCAAACCCGCGACGCACGCGTAAGCCGCCTCGGCCGCCTCGTTTTCTCCCTCGATGCTGAAGATCTTGCTGCCCTCCGCACCATCAATGCCACCGCCTGCTACAGGGATGGCCTCAACACCGAAGAGCTGCTTAAACGCATCGATCTCGGTGAAGACCAAGCCCTGAATTAGTATCATCCCACAGGGCCAGCCCATGGCCTTGTCGATTGCGTTGACTCCCATCAATGGAACGACCTCTGCCAGGTCCACGGGGACAAACTTCTCCAGGCCCGCGGGCAGGATGATCTTCGCACCGTTCCTGACCAGGTAACCGTAAGCGGTCCCGACGGTTCCTCCACCTGGGCCGTGTACAAGTACACCTGCCGAGCCATATGGGTCGATGGCATTGACGCCCTTGATGAACACGTCGTCCGGCCCCATCTTTGCTAGGAAGGGGACTAGGTCCGGTGTGTTGCACTCCTTGAGCTCACCCTTCTCAAAGGCGTAGTGGAGATACCTACCGTCGGCTTTGGTTATGCCCAAGCCCTCATGTGTCACAACTCCTGCTGTAAACATGCCCTTATCTAACTCCTTTCCCATGAGCTCCTCTGCTATGTAAGCGGTGGTGGTGCTGGTCGCGATGATGAGAATGCCGTTCTTGTATGCGTTCTGGACCTCATCCATACACGCGATGGCCTGCGCGATTAGCCTCTTCCCCTCTGCGGGGGTCAGGGTTAACTGTACCTTCATAATGAAACCTCGAATACAAGGGATATGGGAACGCGCATGGCTAAAAAAGGTAACCTTGATCAGATCTATAAGACCCTAAGACCTGCGGGAATTACTGGTATTATGTCATGACCAGAAAAGGTTCAAATTAAACGAATCGTGAAAAGTGACCCCTCATAGAAAATCAGGGATTAACGTGAACGCGAAACATGCAAGGCTAGACCACGATGCCCTCGCTGAGGGCCTCCGCGAAGATTTTGCCGAACTCTGTGAGGCTGATGACCTTCATCTTGCTTCCCTTCTCGGCGTTCACCAATCCCTTCATCTCAAGTCGGGACACGATCCTGCTGAACCTGTTCCTCAGTGTGCTATTGGCGGCTTTGTGGCCGAACCACCTGATTATGTCGCTGATGCTGTCTGCTTCTCCGCTGTTCTCCCTCAGCAGTACAAGCAGTTTCTTTTCCCGTTCCCACTCCTTCTCCTCGTGCTTGCTGCTGGGCTCTAGCCTGTACCCTGGTAGCTGTAGCTCCGTCGGGTCCTTGCTCTCCTGCATCCTGCTCCGCTTGAAATACTCCTCGAAAGCGGGCTCACCTGGCTTACCTGCCACGTACCACGCTGGCTCCTTGGCGGGAACGCTGTAGACCCTGGCATTCCTGAACATGAGAGCCGTTGTGAGGGCGATGCCCATTGTCAGGTTTGTGGTACTCGTTATGTCAATGAGCACATCCTCGCCGCTGTCCCTGGCGCTGTGCAGTATTCTGTAGATCGTCCTGAACGCGCTCCTCTGTTGGAGGGGCTGGTAGGGGACCATTATTGGATCAAGTATCTCCAGCTTTTCCCTGAGGTCCTCGGCGTTCTTCTTACTCATGTAACTGAAGACGGTGGGCTCTTCGTCGTCCGATGGCTCGCTGTAAAGGAGGTAGAGCTTGGTTATTCCGTGTACCTTGCTCCAGTACCTGATGCCGTCGAAGGCTCGACGGTAATGGGATCCAACGAGGCAGATGATTATGGTCATGAGTTTACACCGGACAATCTCAGATGGTTCAATTAAAGTAGATCAGGCAGAATATATAAAATCTCGTTAGACGATTCGCATTATTAACCACATTCTTGTATATTTGAGACAATACAATGTTTCATTGTGTTATCGTGATTATTCTCCCATACTGATCTTATGGTATTATTCTAAGGATAGTCACCGCTATATACAACGATTCGTCTATTTGGTATAACTAGAATTAGTGTGCACTATCCACGAGACACACAAGAGGTTACGTAAAATGAAGATTACGGTATACTCACTGCCAGATTGCCCGAAATGTGACAAGCTAAAGGATTACTTGAAATCACAGAATATCGAGTTCGAGGCGGACTGGTTCGATACCGAGAACCAGGCTGATTTTATTATGATGAATATATTCGGAAACCCACCTATCTTGACCCTCGGGGAGAAAGAGGTGGTGAAGCCCTCAGAGGAACTGTTCGAGGGCGCGACACTGATAGAGAGAAGAGTAACGGAGATGCTTAATATTGGCTAAGAACAGGAACCTGCCTCAGCACCAGAGGCAGATAGAGGAGTTCTTCACAGACAACGCCTACATGGGTATGCCAATGGTCCACACGACCGATGGCTTCCTGGTCCCTTGGGATAAGACTCGTATAGTTGCCATGCTCAACAAGGAGACCCAGCTTGCCGAGACCATGTTTGATATCCCGGCGATAAGCGAGCTGACCGCCGAGAGGCTCGCTGACGAGGTGGAAAGGAGATTCAAGCTGACCAAGCCCAGATTCGTCTCAGGTCCCATGATCAGGGAGGTCACCAACAACCTGCTCTTTGAGTGGAGCAACGAGGTCCCAGAATTCGGGATCTACAGAAACCTGCTCACAAGGGTAGGTGTGCCCATCTACGATGCCTACCAGATCGATACTGGAAACGGCTTCGAGAGCAAGGAGAACGCCAACCTACAGCCAAACCCGGAGACCGTCCACAAGAAGAAGGCAGACAGGCTTAGCAAGGAGCAGTACCTCCTCCTCATGGACCCCAAGCTAGCAAAGGCCCACACTGACGGAGACATTCACATCCACACACTGGAGTACTTCGGGACCCGTCCCTTCTGTCAGGACTGGGATCTCAGGTATTTCCTCTACTACGGTTTGATCCCCGACGGACAGGGATTCAAGAGCAGCGTAGCGGGCCCGGCGATACAGCCTGAGGTGGCGGTACTCCACAGCGTCAAGGTGCTTGCGGCTGGCCAGACCAACTTCAGCGGCGGACAGGGATTCATGTACTATACCATGTTCCTTGCCCCATACCTGCGAGGACTCTCCTACAAGAGAATCAAGCAACTCGCCCAGATGATGTTCTACGAGCTGACCCAGACATACGTAACCCGCGGTGGACAGCTGGTCTTCAGCAACATCCAGCTCCCCATGGGCGTCCCCAAGATCTGGAGGGACGTCCCCGCCGTCAAACGGGGCCAAGTAGGCCCAGAGACCTACGGCGACTATGAGCCCGAGGTCCAGATGTTCTTCAGGGCCATCACAGAGGTCTCACTTGAGGGAGACGCGTGGGGCAAGCCTTTCAACTTCCCCAAGAACGAGAACTACGTATCCCCTGAGTTCTTCAAGTCCGAGTACGATGACCTGTGGATGCTGGTTCACGAGGCCGTGGGCAAGTTCGGGTCACCGTACTTCGATAACATGCTTCCAACGTACCGTGGATACGGAAACGGTATCAGCTGCTACCAGTGCTGCGCGTACCAGTTCTCCAACACGCCTGAGACGGATCCCAATTTCAACGAAAAGCTCTGGTTCGAGGACGGACAACACTTCAGCATGGGCGGCTGGCAGGTGGTAAGCCTTAACATGCCCAGGATGGCGTATCAGGCCAACGGTGATTACGACAAACTACTCGGTCTGGCGAAGGACAAAATGAGGCTCGCCATGGGAGTCTACGAGGCAAAGCGCAGGTGGATGGACAAGGCCATAAGCGGTAATATGGTCCCATTCGCAACCCAGACACCGAGGGATCCCAGAACGGGCAATAAAGGCCCCCCCGCGGTTGACTTCAAAGAACTGGTCAACGTCATCGGTGTCGTGGGCATCAACGAGATGGTCCAGTACTTTGCTGGCAACCAACTCCACGAGAGCGAGGACTCCATTAGGCTAGCCGTCAAGCTCCTCCTCGATATGGAAAAATTCCGCAAGGGACTTGAGATGAAGAGCGGCAAAAAGGTCATGCTGGCTAGGACCCCAGCGGAGTCCACGGCCCAAACCTTCGCGGTCAAGGACCTGGTCTCGCCCCATTATAAGAACATGGCACGCAAGATGGTCAAGGGGGACACCTCGACCATCCAGAGCCTTGTCAAGAAGAGGGACGCCCCGGTCTACTACAGCAACGGTACCCACACCTACGTGGGAGCTAAAATCTCACTGGGCAAGAAGATTGACATCGAGCACAAGTTCTTCCCCATCCTCAGCGGAGGCAACATCTTCCATGCCTGGATAGGCGAGAGCTCGTCCGACCCGGGGGCACTGTACAAGCTGACCCAGAGGAGCTGCCGCAACAGCCAGATCGGTTACTTCAGCTACACCAAGGACCTCACCGTGTGCAGCTCATGCCAGAGCACTGGAACCGGTATGCTTGATGCCTGTCCCAAGTGTGGGAGCACCAACGTGCGCCACTGGAGCAGGATCACTGGATACTACACTGACGTGACTGGTTGGAACGAGGGAAAGCGGCAGGAGCTCAGGGACCGCTACCGCGTCTCAATCTAAACTTTTTTCACATAATTTTTCTTTTCAGTTAAACCG
>JAUWLH010000009.1 GCA_030613835.1 Candidatus Bathyarchaeota archaeon
CGCCAAGCGCAAGGTCGAGCTCCTCGGCCCACGGGACAGCGACGAGCAGGGAAACGTGCCGCTTCCACTTGACCAAGCAATCATCGTTGATGCCATAAGCGGCTCAGGCGTACCGGTCAAGGACATGCTCCTGAAGGGATATGAGCCAAAGACCAACCACCCCAGCGGAGGCTTCTTCGGTGCGGGAATCGTGGGTAGGAACTACAGGAAACTCCTAGAGGTTCACCCCACTTACATCGACCCCGACAGCTCAATGGCAGGGGTCTACATGGTGAGCTTCAACAGCTACAGGAAGCCCGACTGGAACCCAGACTATGATTACAGCCACCTCCACGATGACCAGGAACGGTTAGGAATTGATGCAGGCATCGGGGGATTGCAGCACTTCTGCCCCGACCTGAAGATAGGGCTTGACTTGGGCTGGGGCGGTCTCCTCGATAAGGTGAGGAAGTACAGGGAGATCAACGCTGATACCGAGTTCTACGACGGGTTAGAGGACATCATCCACGGGATGCAGGACTGGATTCTCCGCCACGGAGAGGACGCCACGAGGATGGCGGATGCTGAAACATGCCAAGAGATCAAGGAGAACCTGCAGACCATCTCAGAGATATGCTTGGCACAGGTCAGCGATCCACCGAGAACGTTCCGCGAGGCGTGCCAGTGGCTCACGTTCTTCCAGGCAGCCGCCAAGATGTACAATGGCAGCGGCGAGTGGGGACAGCTCGATGAGCTACTGAGACCATTCTATGATAGGGACGTGGAGGCAGGCATCCTCACTGATGACGAAGCGATCTTCCACATCGCATGCCTGCTACTGAGCGAGACGGCGTACATCCAGCTGGGAGGACCGGACAGGGACGGGAACGACCTGACCAGTTCAGTCTCGTACCATGTGCTGGAGGCGGTTCACAGGTTAAAGACACCCGCAAACATCGGCGTCAGGGTGGGGCCTAACATTGATCCTGGTCTGCTGAGGCGTGGCGTTGAGATCCTCTTTGAGGACAGGATGGGGTTCCCCAAGTTCATTGGCGACGAGCCCGTCATAGATGGCTGGGTTAGAAACGGGTACTCAATCGAGGACGCTCGTACAAGAGTTTACTCGGGCTGCCACTGGCTGGCGATACCTGGCAGGGAGTATGGTCTCATGGATATCATAAAAATCGATTTCGCAAAGGCGTTCGACACCACGTTCTGGGAGATGATTGATGGCACCGGGGAGAGATCCGTTGACACCCTGTGGAATATGTTTAAGCACAATTTAGGAAAGGCGGTCAGCGTCACGGCGGAGGGCATCGACATCCATTTCAGGTACATGTACAAGGTCTTCCCGGAGCTATTCCTAGACTTATTCTGCTATGGTCCTCTTGAAAACGGGCTTGACGCATCAAACGGTGGCGTCGAGTTCTACCACATAGGCGTGGATGGCGCGTCACTTGCCAACGTGGCTGATTCCTTTGCCGCCATCAGGCAGAGAGTAGAGGAGGAGAAGAGGCTTAATTGGGATGAATTAGCGGATCATCTCAGGGATAACTGGTCAGGGACAGACGGGGAGAGGGACAGGCTCATGATGAGGAACATCCAGCGATTTGGTTCAGGGGGCTCCGACGCCGACGAGTGGGCCGCAAGGATCACAGATGAGTTCTCCAGGATGGTCAAGGAAAGGCCCACGCCGGACGGTTATAAGATGGTCCCCGGGCTGTTCTCATGGGCCAAAGTGGTCCCATTCGGCAAACGGCTGGGGGCGACCCCTGACGGCAGGTGTGCGGGTGAGCCGTTATCACACGGGCCAAACCCTTCGCCTGGATTCAACTGCGGCAGGGGGGGATCACCCACCCAAATGGTTACGGCCGTCGCGGAGATCCAGCCAGGATATGGCAACACCGCCCCACTTCAAATTGACATAGACCCCAGCCTAGGTGATAGCGAGGAGTCCATCGAGAAGGTCGAGGCGCTCATACGGAGCCACTTCGATATGGGCGGAACAATGGTAAACATCAACGTATTGAACAGGGAACTGTTAGAGGAGGCGAACAAGAACCCGGAAGACCACCCCGACCTCATAGTCAGGGTGACGGGGTTCAGCGCGTACTTCTCAAGCCTTTCACCCGAGCTAAGGCAGTATGTTGTTGACAGGATTATCACCGGTGACTAGGATGACAACTGGTCTGATATTCGACATCAAGCACTTCGCGGTGCACGACGGCCCGGGGATCAGGACTACTGTATTCGTCAAGGGATGCCCTTTGAGGTGCCTGTGGTGCCACAACCCGGAGTCATTGACGTCAAAGCCCCAGCTGATGTACACCCCATCAAAGTGTATCGAGTGCGGCTACTGCATGAAGGTGTGTGGGCAGGGGGCACATATAATCGTCAACGGGAAGCACGAGGTTGACTGGTCGAGATGCGAGGCATGCGGGAAGTGCGCCGAGGAGTGCTACTCGGGTGCCCTTGAGCTCGTGGGTAGGGAGGTGAGTGTCGATGAGGTCATGGAGGAGGTCCTGAAGGACAAGGTCTTCTACGAGAACTCCAAGGGAGGGCTCACCATCTCAGGCGGGGAGCCACTTATGCAGCCCGAGTTTACGGCGGAGGTATTCAGAATGGCCAAGGCGAGTGGGCTCCACACGGCGCTGGATACATCAGGATACGCCTCATGGAGCGTGATCGAGGAGATACTGGAACACGTTGACCTGGTCCTGTACGATATCAAGCAGATGGACTCGGAGAGGCACAGGGAGTATACCGGGGTACCAAACGAGCTCATCACCGAGAACCTGAAGAAGATCGACGATACCGGGCGGTCAATCTGGGTGAGGATACCATTGATTCCAAGGCTCAACGATGGCGAGGACAACTTCCGTAAGATCGGGGAACTTCTATCCGGGCTCAAGCACCTGGAACGGGTGGATCTTCTCAGGTATCACAAACTGGCGGAGTCCAAGTACGAGCACACCGGGCAGGATTACAGGCTCAAGGGAATGGACACGCCCGAGAAGGATGAGATCCAGCACCTCAAGGATATCCTTGAAGGATTTGGGTTGTCCAATGTCATCATCAGCTAAGGTCAGACGCTGTAACCGATCAAGAATAGATTTCCTGACCTATTTATTTTAAACAAGATGAAAGACAACGAGTCGGGTAATAATCACACGGTGAGCCGAGTATATCTTGGGAAGGTACTTTCACTACACGCGAACCATAGCGTAAACCTGTTATTCACATCAATCCCTTCATTTTCTGATTGTCATGAAGGAAGGATTTCTAGAAAGTAAAGGGTATAAGGTCCATCACTGCATGTGGGGCTCCGAGGGACCCAAGGTTCTACTCATCCACAGCATGGGCATGGACGGCCACAGCATGGACAAGCTGGCTGAGAGCATCAAGGACCAGTATCAGGTACTGAGCCTAACCATCCTGGACCACGGGGACAGTGACCCACCGAAGGGATCAATTAGCCTTCCCGATCACGCCGAGGTCATGAGGGAATGCTACATGCAGCTAGGTTTCGAGCCATGCGTACTTATCGGCCACAGCGTAGGCGGTATGATGGGCATGGTGCTGACCGCTGAGTACCCTGACGAGTTCAAGGGACTGATGTTGGTAGACATCGCGCCATTCGAGTCAACGGGAAGACCTAGTAGGCCAACTCCACCCGAGTACTTCGAGTCACGGGTCGCGGCAAAGAAGTGGCTGGCCGACAGGTACCCGGGGTTCACCGAGTATTATGTCGAGAACAGGCTTGAGCACGCGTTCAAGCAGAGGGACGGGAAATATTACCTGAAACCAAGAGGGGATAGAGTAAGAGGCGGGCTCTCCACCGACCTTTGGCCATATCTGGAGCGCGTAAAGTGCCCGGTCCAGCTACTGAAAGGGGTAACCAGTGATCTTGTGACTCCAAGGACTCGGGAGCGCATTGAGAAGATGCCCGGTATCGAGATCATCGACGTTGATGGCACTGGGCACATGATCCCTCAAGATGTGCCCAAGAAGTTCGAGGAACTCGTAAAAGAGTTCCTGAAAAGCATCTACTAGGGGGATGGGGGGCACCCCACAAACCCTTTTTCCAGGCTCTTTCCATATAAAAACCCCTAGAATAGCCCAAATTGGGTTCGGATAAGCGTAAAAAAGTGGTAGAGTAACCTGTTTTTGAGGTAATTAGGCTACTCCAGAGGGCGCTGGAATATGCCGTAGCCAGGTTTTCCGATGATCTGGTCGTCCTCGTAGACCACTTTGCCGCGGACAAGGGTCATGATGGGCATTCCCCTGCCCTTCATGTCCTCGTATGGTGTGATCTTCTGTATGGTCTGCAGGTTTTCTCCCTTGATGTGGAAAGGCATGTCCATGTCAGCGATGACTACATCGGCGTCGCTCCCCAGCATGAGGTCTCCCTTCCTTGGATAGAGCCCATTCATCATGGAGGGGTTGGTGCTGAAGACCTCGACGAGCCTCTCTAGGCTGATCTTGTCGTTGTTAACCGCGTCAAGCATCAGCGGGAGGCTGGTCTCGATGACTACTCCCCCACTTGGGGCATCATAGATATTGTCAAAACCCCTCTCCTTCTCCTCCTTGGTATAGGGGGCGTGGTCCGATGCCAGCACATCAATAGTTCCATCATTGAGCCCCTCCCATAGGCGGAGCTGGTCATCTTTGGATCTGAGAGGCGGGTCCACCTTGGCGTATGGTCCTCTCTCTTTCATCGCCTCCTTGGTAAATAGCAGGTAGTTGGTGCTGGTCTCGCCGGTCACAAGCTGGTCAATGCTCTGCGCCCATTCTAGGATATCCACTGTGCCACCTGCGCTTATGTGGCAGATGTGTAGGTGGCAGTCTGTCTGGGCCGCAAGGGTGATGCACCTCATCACTGCCTCGATCTCAGCGATATCTGGTCTGAAATCACAGTGGGCCATGGGGTCTGTCCTGCCTGAAGCCACGGCTTCCTCCATGAACTTGTCCACGATGTCCCCGTTCTCGGCGTGGACCAGCAACGGTCTGTCCAGCTCAGCGAGCAGATGCATGTGCTTGAGCAGCGTGTAATCGCAGGCGGCCAGCTCCTTGAACCTGGCGATGAGGAAGCTCTTGAAAGCAGTTGCCCCCGCCTGGGCCAGCTCGATCATATCCTTCTGGGGTACCTCGCCTGCCCCACCGATGAAACCAAAGTCCACGAGGCTCTTGCCGTCAGCTATGGCTTTCTTCTGGTTGAAAGCTTTGAGAGTCACAGTGGCTGGCACTGTGTTTGGCATGTCGATGACCGTGGTAACGCCACCCGCCGCGGCTGCCCGGGTTCCTGACTCAAAGTCCTCCCTATCGGGGAAGCCCGGGTCCCTTAGGTGGACGTGCATGTCAACCATGCCAGGGAGTACCACCTTGCCCGTGGCGTCGATGACCCGATCCGCCTTTGGCTCGCTTGATTTGAGAATACCGATAATCTTGCCATCGTCGATCACAAGTGATCCCTGTATGATGCCAGACGGCAGAACCATTAACCCATTCTTTATGACGATATCAACTGTCAAAGTGTTGCACGGGAGAATAGGAAGTCTCGCGTGATTAATTACTTTTCATCAAAGGGATAGGAGGAGGCTCTCAGGTTTGATTGAACCATCTGATGCACGTCATTCTCCCAGAAAAGACGCTGAGGGGTAAAGATACTAGGTGATCCTATAAAGCGTCTAGTACATGGAGTCCAATAGGAAACATATCCCGCGGATTAGATATTTTCCAGTAGATAATACTCATTTTTAACTCGGGAAGGTAACTCTGATTCTTGAGCAAGCGACATCGTGCGAGGAGAGGATTTCACCTCTCTTCATAGGTGTTGCAATCGCGGTTATGCTGATAGTCTTCTGGAACATGCTGACATCTTACGAGGGCGGAGAGTTCGAGGGGTTCAACGAGACGGAGATCAAGTTCTACGCCTATGATAACGGCAAGGGGCTAAACATAACATACTCCAAGCTGGTGTTCACCTCCCCTAGGACTGACAACCGGTTCATCATTCTCAACAACTACGGACACATGAAGGACAGAGCATTCCCAACAAAAGAGGTCCACATATACGGGCAGATACTGAAGACAGGGTTCACAGAGGAGCAGAGCTTCAGCTAACTTTTTTATAACCCACAATCATCCTTGAAGCCATGTTCGGGCTGGATGGATCAATCCTCATTATTCATCACTGGGACACAGACGGCCTCTGCTCAGGGGCCCTAATCCTTGACCAGATTGGGGGTAGGGAGGCCGAGACGTGGACGCCGTCACTGGGCACGTTCTATCTGACGGATGAGCACATCGAGTACGCGAGGGGCTTTGATAACGTCATCATATGCGACATGGCGCTGCCAGCGGGTAACGTCAGGGCGATATCTGAATCCGCCAATGTCATCATGTTCGATCATCATCACCAGGACCCCATTGAGGGGATAACCCACATCAACCCGGTGGCCCACGGCGCGCCCGGAAGCGATTACCCATCCAACACATGGGTAATCAAGGAGCACCTTGAGCTAACTCTTGGATTGCATGTTCTCCTTGGCTTCATAGGGGACAGAGAGCAGAAGATCAAGGACAACCCTCCATTCTGGGATATCACGAAGAGATACATGAAGGAGAACGGCGTTTCGTTCGATGAGCTCCTAGAGTTGGTTTACCTGATTGACTCCAGCTACAAGGTGGGGGATAGGGACTTGGTAGCCGAGGCCCCCCACCTACTCAGGCGATACAGGACGAGAGAGGACATCCTTGGCAACGAGAAGTGGAAGACTAACCTCATAAACTTGGAGAAAAAACTGGATAGTGTGCTCTCTGACCCCCCAGAGGAGGTTGACGGCGTGCAGTTGAAGAGGCTTGACACCCCCTTTGCCATCATTTCCCAGGTGACACGTAAGCTCGCATGGGAGTCGGGCAGGGACACCGTCGTGGTGAACACCGGCTTCTTTGAGGACCAGGACCAACTCTACAGCAGGAGCAACACGGTTGACTACCACAACCTGATAACCAAGGCCAAGGGCTACGGGTTCAACGCGGGCGGCAAAAAGGACGTTATCGGCGCAATAATACCCAAGTCCGAGACAGAGAAATTCCTAGAAGAGACAATAGATTATATCAAAAACAATAGATGAGGGCTAGACCCTCTTCACGATCCTACCGGGTGTAGCTCCCGTGTGCTTGCCCTTCTCCACAACGGCCTCTCCGTTTACGAAGACGTACTCGATCCCGGTGGGGTGCTGGCTGGGCTCAACTGGTGTACCCACGACTTCTAGCTTATCGTAGTCGAACATCGTGATGTCAGCGTAGCTGCCCGGTGTGATTGTGCCAAGTCCCTTCAGGTTATGGTGCTCAGCCGCCGCTGTGCTGATCTTGTAGATGGCTTCCTCGATGGTGAAGACCTTGATCTCCTTGACCATCTTGTTGATGAAGCCGGGGAAAGCTCCGAAAGCGTTCCTGCCGGGCCTCCTGTAGGGCGGTCTCTCCATCTTGTACTCTGTATCGAAGACTGACTGGTCCAGACTCAGGCTCCCCGCCTTGTGCTGGAACATGAGCGCCCTGTATGACTTCCACGGGAAGTTACCGGTGTCTGCGGTTCCTGCCGCGTAGCCCATGGCGTCCGGGTCCTCGCAGATGAGGTCGAACCACGTGTGTATCTTGTCCGCATCCCTCTCAGCAGCGATCTGGGCTACGTTCTTGCCCACTAGGCTCCCATCCTTGTGGCCGCTGATCCAGATGTTCTCGGCCCACTGGGGGTTAGTGTTGGGGTTGTAGGCTAATCTGATGTACCACTTGCCGTTCTTGAGGGCCTCGATGATCTCCTCGCGGTAATCCGATACCTTGAGCCACTCAGCGAACTTCTCCCTGCTTCCGCACTCCTTGAGCCACGGGTTCAGGATGCTGCTGAGGTACGGCATGACATCGAAGCCGCCTCGCAGGAACCATGGCATACTGTCGAACGTAAGATTCATTCCCTCGGCGATGGCCTCGTCGAAGAACTTCAGTGTAGCCCTGATGTTGTGCTCCTCCAAGTAGTCGTTACCCTCGGGCATTAGCCTCCAGCCAGGTGTAAGGTGGGCGATGTTGGTCGGGACCCCCGTAATCCTGCATGTGTTGATGGACTCTAGGAGGCCGTCAACCTTGTTGCTGCGGGTGTCGCCGAACTTGACCTCCCTGCGGCGTCCCGTTCTTCTCCAATGGGGCGCGTAGACCACGTTGGGGTAGTCCTTGAGCACTGATACGCACTCGTTAATCTCGTCCATGTGCGCTTGGACGCCTGGGTCGTAGTCCAGTCCGCTGCTCATGCCTATGGCCCCCTCGTCTAGGGCCTGCTTGATGAGGACCTTCATGTCGTTAAGCTCCTCTTTAGTGCTGTGGCGCTTGTAGTCGTTGCCCATGACCTTGTACCTGATGGTCCCCTGGCCCACCAGAGGCACGGCGTTCATGGAGACCCCGATCTCTTCCACCTTCTTGAACCAGCCGCCAAGGGTGTCCCAGTCGATGGTCCAGCCGAAGTACCGGTCCATTATCTCGTTGACCTGCTCCTTGGGGAACAGGCTGTTCTTGGGGTAGTACTTGTGAGGCTCGAGGTCGTCGATGTACTGGGCCGATATACCGGGTAGGGTCATCCAGTCCCCGTAGGGACCTGCACTGCCGCCACACTGACCTCCTACGAAGCTGGTGACTCCCTGCATTATGTAGCTCTCGGCCTTGGGGAAGAAGAGTAGGGTCGTATCGCCGTGGCTGTGGGCGTCTATCCAACCGGGGCTGGCGTACAATCCCTTGGCGTTGACGGTCTTCACAGCGTCGCCCTTGACCTCGCCAAGGGCGGCGATCTTGTCGCCCTTGACTCCTATTGATCCCTTGTATGCCTTCTTGCCGCTCCCATCGATGATCTGAGCGTCCTTGATTATGATATCGTATTCTTCAGACATTTCTTACACACCGAATATTGCTGCATAGTTCACCGGAAGGGTATTAAAATGAAAGGATGGTCCTCGATGAACTATTATTGGTTAAAGTTGATGAGGTACCATGAAGAGCGGGAGCCTCAGCGTCTATGCTGGATACTTGATTGTGGGTGACGGAAAGATACAGGAGAACGTATACCTCGGCATCGAGGGCGGCGTCATCAATGAGTTATCTGACAAGCCCTTGGGCGACAGGTACGGGGAGGAGCTTGACTACTCGGGCAAGTACGTCATGCCGGGGCTCATCGACGCCCACGTCCACATCAGGTACGACCCCCTCGGGGACCCCGAGAAGCGGTCACACGAGTACCAGGCCTTGAGGGGAGTCGAAAACGCCAGGAAGGCACTGAAGGTAGGGGTTACGAGCCTCGGGGAGGCGGGTGGCATCGGAAACGTCGTGTTCGCCGTACGGAACGCCATCAATAACGGCGTGACCTCTGGCCCGCGTCTGTTTGTGTCGGGCGAGATGATCACCATAACGGGGGGCAGGAGTAAGGTCCCGGGGGAACGGCTGGAGGTCAACGGCGCCGACTCGGCGAGAGAGGCTGCCAGAAGGCTCTTGATGTACCATAACGCGGACTTCATCAAGCTAGGGGCCACCGGGGCAATCTCAAGCGCTCACACGGGGCCGAGGCACCCCCAGTTGTCCGTTGATGAGATGAGGGCATGCACCGAGGAGGCCCACAACTGTGGGAAGCTTGTTCACGGCCACTGCTACGGCGAGAGGGGCATCGGCAACAGCCTTGAGGCAGACGTTGACGTAATCGTCCACGGACAGACCCTTACCGATGGTCATATCAAGTTCATGAAGAAGAACGGCCTGATTCTCATGCCCACGTTGAAAGCGTTCTGTGGCCATCTTGAGAACATCGAAAAGGGAGGCGTCCACACCCGGATGGAGGAGATGGGGATCTGGGCCGAGACAGAGCCCAACTTCAGGAGGGCGCTGGAGGCCGGCCTGACCATATCAATGGGCACCGATGCGGGTATGCCCGACGACCACTTCACTGACAACTATCTTGACCTCCAGTACATGGTGAACTGGGGTATGACGCCATCGCAGGCGGTCACAGCGGGAACCCTCAATGCGGCCAAGAGCTTGGCGGTGGACGACCGCCTTGGCACGCTTGAGGCTGGCAGGTACGCTGATATGTTGGTTCTCGGCAGGAACCCATTGGAGGATATATCAAACATCTGGACGAGCCGCGAGGAGGTCTTCCTGAACGGCGTCCTCCTCTAATCAAAACATCTTTACCCGGCACCCCTCAATTGCAGAGGTATGAAGAAGGACACCGTGGACCTGTTAGTACTCGGGATCGCCCATAGCCTCAACCACAGCCTTTTCCTGGTTCTTCCACCGCTCCTTGGCAACATCGCAGACGACCTGGGAGCTAGCCTGACCACTATCGGGCTCATCTCCACGATCACGTTCCTCACTTATGGCACAGGCGCCCTGATCGGCGGTCCATTGAGTGACAGGCTAGGCAGCGTCAAGGTAGCACGCATAAGCATCGGGCTCGGCGGACTGATGTCCTTGATTTTCTTGGTAGCGAACAATGTCTACCTTTTCGGCGCCGGCATGTTCCTGATGGCGTTGTGGGCTAGCTTTTACCACCCGACCGCTAACGGGCTCATCGCCAAGGCGTTTCCCGAAAACACCGGTAGCTCCATGGGCATCCACAACGCGGCAGGTAACTTTGGTCAAGTGTTCACACCGACGGTGGCGTTCCTTCTCGGCATAACGTTCAGTTGGAGAATCAGTTTCGTGTTCTTCGGCCTGCTTTCTGTGGGCACATCTATCTTCATGAACAGGATTAAGGTGGATGAGGGGGAGATACAGAAATCTGATAAGACGTACTTTGACTTCATCAAGACCCCTGGCCTGTGGATTGTCCTCCTCTACAACGTGGTAGTGGGTTTCCTGTTCAGGTCGGTTGACCTGTTCTTCCCGAGCTTCCTTAGCACGGACCTCCAGTACACCGGGGGGATCGCGGCTTTCGCTAACAGCATGATCCTGTTCTTCGGGGTGTTGGGGCAGCTGCTAGGGGGCAGGGGGTCTGATAGAGTCGGGCCGACCAAAGTCCTCTTAATCACCACGGCTGGGATGGTGGCGAGTTTCGCGTTGCTGATGTTCTTACCTGCATCAATAGCGGTTCCACTGTTCGTCGTTGTGTACGGAATTAGTATGTTTGGGCACCAGCCAACGGTGACTAATTTGGTCAGCCAGCTGAGCCCAAGGAACATGATGGGGTTGGCCTATGGAGTGATGTTCTTCAGCGCCTTTGGCATTGGAAGCCTCAGTACGACGGTGATCGGCTGGGTTGCAGATAACTACAGTCTGACGGCGGCATTCTGGGCAAACGGGGCAACCTCGCTGATCCTGCTGGTAGTTGCGCTGGTTATCCGGGTTAAGATAAAGAAGTAGAGCGGGTGAGGTACGCGAGTACCCCCGTGATGGTCTTGGAGTCCCTAATCTCGTTGGACTCGATGAGGTCCGCCACCTCGTTGAGGCTGTACTTTTCAACGCTGATGCTCTCGTCCTCCTCCAGATCAGATCCAACCTCGGTCAGACCCTCGGCGACGTATATGTGGATGATCTCGTTGCTGTAACCAGGCGCAACATACGCACTCAGCAACTTGCTCCACTCCTTGGCAGCGTATCCTGTCTCCTCCCTCAGCTCCCTCACGGCGCAGGCGTATGGATCCTCGCCCACCTCAAGGGTTCCAGCCGGAATCTCAAGTATCTCAGATCGTGTGGGGTACCGGTACTGCCGGATGAGCACCATCTCTCCATCATCTACGGCCACTATCGCAACAGCTCCGGGGTGATCAACCACGTCCCTGACGGTCTCTTTGCCGTTAGGTAACCTGACCACGTCTGTCTTAAAGCTGAAATTCTTGCCCTTGTGGAGAAGTTTTGATGAGACAGTCTCTTCCATACGGTATGAGCCATCGAGGATTGGATAAAAAGGTTAGTAGTGGCTCTTGCCCCAGTAGTTCTTGGTCACGTCGAAGAGCCCCGTGATATCAATCCGCCCCAATGCCACCTCAAGTTGCTCCTGCGCCGCCTCCATGATGGCATACTCGTCAACGGTCTTAACCTCACGTCCCCGCATCAATATCTCACCATCCACGATAACCGTGTCAACGTCGTTACCGTTGGCGAAGTAAGTGACCTTGTCAACAGGCATGTTCAGTGGGTAGAAGTGGGGCTTGTTGAGATCGACAAGGATGATGTCGGCTTTCTTGCCCTTCTCCAGACTGCCTATCTGGTCGTCAAGCCTGAACGCCTTGGCCCCGTCGATGGTTGTCATCTCCAGTACCTTGCCGGGTGGAAGATACCCGCTGTCCCTAAAGTGGTGCCTGTGATACCGCATGCACTGGAACATATGTCTGAACATGTCGAATGATCGGTCGGGAGCACCCGCATCGCTCCCCATGACGACATTGACGCCTGCATCGATGAGCTCGGGCACGGGGCACCTGCCGATCATGCTTGCGACGGCGCTCGGGTTATGGGCGATGTTTGTCCCTGTCTCGGCGCAGAGCCTTATCTCCTCCTCAAGAAGCTCCGTTGAGTGGCTGTAGACGCACTCTGGTCCTGACATTTCCAGTTCCTCGTGGCAGAACTTTATGGTGCCAGTGTTGTGACCGTCCATTGTGAGCATGAGGTCGTATTTCTTGGTGATATCCCTAGTGAGCTTGGCCCTGTATTTGAGGTCCTCAAGCTCCTTTCCCACGATTGGCGCCCTCTCAGGGTGGGGCGTCGGAAGCATTACAGCTATTTTAACCCTGCCATTTCCCCGGTCGTGGTTCTCATGGATAATCTTCTGGGTTACGTTAATCTGCTCCTCGACAGTGACGGTATAGTCCCTCCGCTTGTCGCCGATCCATTCGGAGTATATACTTGGGTATGGTTCGCGTCTGAGCCCGACGGCGAGGAAGGTTCTGACACCCACCTTTTCGGCCATGTCGCAGTGCTTGGCCGCGTACTTGGGGTCATCGACACGCATGATGCTATCTCCACCACCGAAGAAGCTGATTCCACAGGTTGTGCCAAACTTGAGTCGTTCAAGGTTTAGCAGGGCTGCGTCTGCCGCCCAGTATTCCTCGGTGGAGCCCTGTGCGTAGATGTCGTTGCACGCCTTGTACCATGGCTCGTTGTGCATGCCGAGGGTCCTGAGGAGGCTGTGACCCGCGTGGGCGTGGCCATCCATGAGTCCCGGCATAACCGCCATTTTTGAAGCATCTATCACTAGGTCCGCGTCATACGCCTTTTCTAGGGTCATCGTTTCACCAACATCTAGGATCAGGTCCTTCTCTACGGCGATAGCTCCATCCATTATTACTCGTCTATCAGGGTCTACAGTGATGACCATACCGTTCTTGATGAGAATACTATTGCTTTTCTTTACCATTATTTTTAACCTCTTAATATTTTTTATAGAATACTTCCTTTGCTAAGTTATAGAATATGCGTGCGTTTTCAAAACGGTTAAAAAAAATTCGAAAAAGGAGGGTTTATGGGTGATATCCCCACCAATGGTGGTTCGAATCCCACCCCCCCACCATTGACTACACCTCACGGATCATTTCCGTTTCTTGAAGATCACATGATCCTCTAGGAACGGAAATAACAACAAAGGATATCTTACCGGGGTCGGCCTGGCTGGGTTGATCCTTTTTTCCCTGTGGTTTCACTCACAGGCAACGAGCGTGAGTTTTACGCCTTCCTCGAAACCGTGCATCCTCTGTCACTAAGTGAGGGTAGGGGAAAAAACGGGGTAATAATACCCCAAAACCCCTTCCTCGACGTATCTTAAAGGATGGCCAGATAAAAGGAGTGATGGAAAAAGGACATGAATGCCTCTATCCAGTCGGTGAGAAGAGCCTGTCTGTACCTATTCCAAGTTCTGGGCTCACCTACTTTTTTTATTCCAAACAGTTATCCACTGGCACGAACATGTTCCACCATCTGGAGTGTTTAGATGAATCCCAAGAAGAAACTCCCCGAAGGCTCGGTGGAGCTCGCCCGACAGGATGACTACCTGCTCATCCAGCACACATTTGATAAGGCTCCCTATTACACAATCTTCAGTTTCTTCGAGACCAGCAAGGGGACTAGGTACATCGCCAGGGGAGCCAGCGGCAAGAAACTGGAGCTGGTCAGAGCCGAGTTCGAGAGGATCACCGGCAAAAAGCTGGCCCTTTAATCAAAATGAATTAATTGGAGTGTTCTCTCTTTTAAGAAAATGAGCCCCGTCACTAACCAGTATGATATCATCGTCGTCGGCGCAGGACCGGCTGGAGCCCTCACCGCCAGGACGGCAGCCGAGAACGGGGCAAAGGTGCTTATCATCGAGGAACACGAGAAGGCGGGGACCCCTGTCTACTGCGCAGAGGGGCTAAGCCACAAGGGATTCATGGACTCCGGCCTTGAGCCGGTGGAACCCCTGATCGCCCAGAAGATACACAAGATCAAGGTCTATGTCCCCAGCGGCAAGAGCATCTCCATCACCCACAAGGAGATCGAGGGGTACTGTCTCAACAGGGAGCATTATGATAAAGCACTGGCTGATTCCGCTGAGGCTGCGGGTGCCGTGATGATGAACTTTACCAAGGTGCTTGGCGTTATCAAGAAGAACGGCGTTGTGGTCGGCGTCAGGGCTGTGCGTGATGGTGAGGAGTTCGAGATCAGGGCACCACTCACAATTGGGGCTGACGGGCACGCCAGTATCATCAGACGGAGCGCGGGGCTCAAGCGTTACTTCGATGACTATGGTGTGACGGCGCAGTGGACCATCACCGACCTCGATCTTGAGGAGCCCGACGCCAGCGAGATTATCATCGGCAGCGTGGTCCCGGGGGCATACGTCTGGGTGTTCCCCAAGAGCAAAACAGTGGCCAACGTGGGGCTAGGAATACGAGCAGACCGCTCAAGGCCCGCGATACAGGTCCTGGATGATTTCATCAACAGTGACCCCCGGTTCAAGGGCAAGCCCCGTGAGAGAAAGACGGGGGGGATCTGCCCCTCAACGGGTACACTAGACAAGATAGTCGTAGACGGGATGATGCTGGTGGGGGACTCAGCTGGTATGGTGATACCATTGTCCGGTGCCGGTATTCACACCGCCATCGTGGCTGGCAAGATCGCTGGCAAGGTGGGGGCAGAAGCTGTCAATGAGGGAAACGTATCGGCGGAGAGGCTATTTGAGTATCACAGACTGTTTGATGACGCGTGGGGCAAGAACCTCAGGGACAGCAAGAGGATGCTGGATCTTGCCGACAAGCTCACCGATGTCGAGATGAACAAGGTGGCGGACATGATCCGGCAGGAGGACATCCTTGATCTGGTCAATGGCAGGAAGGTCATCAGGACCATCATCGGGATCGCCCTCAGGGACCCGCTGTTCAGCCTCAGGTTCCTTTCAAAACTGCTCTAAACTAACAATATTTCTATAATAATGTCCCCATCCCCGTCCGATTCGTTATCCTTAAATTCCCTCGACGGTGCAGAATGGTTACGTGAGGCACATGGGGTATCGTTTTATTAGGTAAGTACCCAGAATTGGTACAATTTTTCGACACAACTCTCCGCGATGGGGAACAGACCCCCGGGATCAGCCTGACACCGCCAAAGAAGCTAGAGATAGCCAGGGCACTCGATGCACTAGGCGTCAAGGTCATAGAGGCGGGGTTTGCGGCAGTATCACAGGGAGAGCGGGAGGCTGTCGAGTTAATTAGCAGGGACGGCCTGGAGGCGGAGATATGCAGCGCCACCAGGAGCGTCATCAAGGATATCGACGTGGCAATAGACGCCGGGGTAGACAGTGTGAACATCATTATACCCGTGAGCGAGCTCCACATCAGCAAGAAATTCGATAAGGAGCAGGGCTGGATACTGGACGTAACCACTAACGTGGTTCAGCACGCCAAGGACAGGGGTGTCATCGCCGAGATCTGTCTTGAGGACGGCTCAAGGACCAAGATGGATTTCCTCAAGAAGGTCATCGGAAGGGCCATCGACGCAGGAGTCGACAGGGTAACCCCCTGCGACACCGTGGGCACATTTACGCCCGAGAAGAGCCTCGCCTACTACGGAGAGCTCCACGAGGCATTCCCCGACATGGTTCTAGGAGTCCACGTTCACCACGATTTCGGGCTTGCCACCGCCAACACTATCGCAGGTGTCGCGGGGGGAGGAACCCATATCCACGCCACAATAAACGGTCTAGGCGAGAGGGCCGGAAACGCCAGCCTGGAGGAGAACGTTGTCGCGCTGGAGATGCTCTACGATGTCAGAACGGGCATCAACATGCCCAAGATCACGGAGACCAGTAGATTGGTCAGCCGAGTTACTGGAATGCACGTACAGCCCAACAAGGCGATCGTCGGCAAGAACGCGTTCACCCACGAGTCAGGCATCCACACCCACGCCATTCTCAGGGACCCCACCACATACGAGCGGATAGACCCAGCCCTGGTAGGAGCAACGAGGCGGCTGGTGAGCGGAAAGCACGCGGGATCGTCTGGGTTATTCAACAATCTGGCAGTTATGGGGCTGGAGCCCACCGAGAAACAATTCAACAAGATCCTCGACAAGGTCAAGGCTGTCGGCGATGAGGGTATACTGATCAGCGATACTGACCTCTACGTTATAGCCACTGATGTCATGGGGGTAATGAGGGTAACCCCGCTGGTCATCGACGAGTTCATAGTAACAACCGGGAACAGGATCACCCCAACTGCAAGCATCAAGCTTCGGCGCAACGGTGAGCAATACATGGAGGCAGCTACTGGAAACGGTCCAGTGGATGCAACGCTGAACGCCCTCATAAAGGCGGTTAGCCTGGACGACCCGGTTTCCCTGGAGCTATACCAGGTAGCGGCCATCACAGGAGGAACAGACGCCCGGGTGAATGTCGAGGTCATGCTACGACACGGTGAGCGGGTGCTGAGCAGCAGGGGAGTCGACGAGGACATCGTTCTCGCCAGCGTTAAGGCGTACCTGAACGGAGTAAACCTGTTCCAGAACATGAAGAAGGAAAAGTAATGAGCACAATTTCAGAGAAGATCCTCGCCCACGCCAGTGGGCAGGAGTCAACTAAAGCAGGCGATTTCATTAAGGCAAAGGTTGACGTCGCGCTGAACCACGACGTCACAAGCGTACTGGCATTTGAGGCCATGAGGGAGATGGGGGCGGACAAAGTCTGGGACCCCGACAAGGTTGTCATGATCCTCGACCACGTCGCGCCACCAAGCAGCGTAAACAGCGCACGCGTCCACAACGTCATCAGGGACTTTTGCCGCGAGCAGGGCATGAAGAACTTTTTCGATGTCAACAGTGGCGTGTGCCACCAGGTTCTACCTGAGCACGGGTTCGTCAAGCCCGGCATGGTGGTGGTCGGCGCGGACAGCCACACCTGCACTCATGGCGCATTCGGTGCCTTCGCAACTGGCGTCGGCAGCACGGACATGGGTGCTGTCCTTGCAAGGGGAAAGACCTGGCTCAAGGTGCCTGAGACCATCAAGGTTAACATCAGCGGCGAGCTGGGCAAACACGTACACCCAAAGGACATCATCCTGGCTGTAGCCAAGGAGATCGGCGTCAGCGGAGCTACATACATGACGCTGGAGTACCACGGCGAGGTGGTCAATGACATGAGCGTAGCGGGCAGGATGACCCTGTGCAACATGGCCATCGAGATGGGCGGCAAGGCTGGCATCTGCGAGACCGACGACAAGCTGTACAAGTGGCTCGATCAGCGCACAAGCGGGCCATACGAGGAGGTCAAGGCGGACGAGGACGCAGTGTACAGGCAGGTTCTAGACCTGGACATGACGGGCAAGGAGCCCCAGGTAGCTTGCCCACACAACGTTGACAACGTCAAGCGGGTGTCCGAGCTTGGCAAGGTCAAGATCAACCAGGCATTCATCGGCAGCTGCACCAACGGCAGGCTGGAGGACCTTAGGCAGGCACACGAGGTGCTCAAGGGCAGGACCATCCACCCGGATGTCAGGGTCCTGATTGTCCCGGCGAGCAGAGCCATCATGAAGCAGGCAATCGCCGAGGGAATCATTACTGACTTCATCGACTCGGGCGCAATGTTGAGCAACCCGAGCTGCGCCGCGTGCTTCGGGGGACACATCGGACTCCTGGGTCCTGGCGAGAAAGGGATTGCTACCAGCAACAGGAACTTCCGCGGAAGGCAGGGAAGCCCCGAGGCGGAGATCTATCTGAGCTCAGCGGCCGTGGCGGCAGCATCAG
>JAUWLH010000035.1 GCA_030613835.1 Candidatus Bathyarchaeota archaeon
CGCGTGTGGCCCGGGAGATTCGGGGCATACTGACCTGCCGTTGCCCGTACCTTCCTCAGCCTTATCGGCTGCGGTCCCGCAAGAGTGCTCAGCAATCCTTTAGATTCTGGTGGCAACATGCGGCACGGGTCTCGTTCGTTATATGACTTAACATAACACCTCACGGCACGAACTGGCGACGGCCCTGCACCTCCTCTCCGCTCGTCTGGTAAGATCTTCAATCTGACCTTCACTCTGCTGTCGCTCCCGGTAAGGTTCCCGGCGTTGACTCCAATTAAACCGCAGGCTTCACGCCTGGTGGTGCTCCCCCGCCAATTCCTTTAAGTTTCAACCTTGCGATCGTACTTCCCAGGCGGCATGCTTAACGGCTTCCCTGCGGCACTGGGGTGGCTCGTGGCCAACCCAACACCTAGCATGCATCGTTTACGGCTGGGACTACCCGGGTATCTAATCCGGTTCGCTACCCCAGCTTTCGTCCCTGACCGTCAGACGTGTTCTAGACAGCAGCCTTCGCCACTGGTGGTCCTCCGGGGATCAAAGGATTTCGCCCCTACCCCCAGAATACCGCTGACCTCTCCCACTCTCTAGCCGTACAGTATTTCCCGCGGTCCAACGCTTGAGACGCTGGATTTAACGGGAAACTTATTCGGCAGGCTACGGACGCTTTAGGCCCAATAATCATCCCCACCACTCGAGGGGCTGGTGTTACCGCGGCGGCTGACACCAGTCTTGCCCCCCTCTTATTCCCAAGGCTTTTTAGACCTAGGAAAAGCCACCTTCATCAGGTGGCACTCGAGGTAGCCCCTTCGCACGTAAGTGCATTGAGGAGGTTTCGCGCCTGCTGCGCCCCGTAGGGCCTGGCCCCTTGTCTCAGTGTCCATCTCCGGGCTACCACTCTCATGGCCCGTCCCGGTCAAAGGTTTGGTGAGCCATTACCTCACCAACAGCCTGATCGGCCGCAGCCCCATCCTTAGGCGTATACCAAACATGTATGGGATACCTTTAGACGTAATACCATTCCAGGACAATACATCTATCGCGGATTAGCCCCAATTTCTCGGGGTTGTCCACGTCCTAAGGGTAGGTTAGCTACGTGTTACTGAGCAGTGTGCCGCTCACAGACATAGTTCTGTGCGCTCAACTAGCATGGCTTAGTCCCACCTCGATAGCAGTGGGGTCCGACGGGATCAATCGGAATGAGGATGATCGCAATCATCTTGTATGTGTTGTTTTTTAGAATATAGCGAGGAAACATTTCCTGCTCGACCCTTATCAGACCCGAAGACATCACTGTCTTTTTTCGCGTCTTCATACATTTACCCGCCACTGGAGCCCGATCAGTCATCCTGAGGCTAAACGCCTTTGTCAGACCGGAGCCGCCGACTATGAGCGGATGCGATTGCTCGCATTACCCTGTACCACGCCATTTGAATAAAAACGTTCCTCTTTTTGTGATGAAAGGTTAATTAAGTAAAAAAAGCCGGCGCAACGCTGGTAATCATGATTTATTGTCAGATAATGAGGAGATAATATACAATGAATTTAGACGAAAATCAAGGGATGAAAAATAATCTACTCGGATAATGGTTGGCCAGATTTGAGGGTATTTGGAGTTTTTCTTGATTTTAGTTTATCAAGCTCCTGTAATAGAAAAGCCTCGTATTTTTCCTCAAATTGCCGTTGTGCTTCATCAGACCTTTTTCCCACCTTGTCACGTACTGTTGTCGTCACAGAGCTGATTCGGTCCAAAGCCTCTTCTGTCAAGAATTTCCCGGCAGTAAACATCGAGAGCCCAAGCTTGTTAACTAGGTTAAACTGACTCTCAATCTGATCCTGGAATATCCCATGAGTAGACAACTCATCTAACCCATCGTCTGTGGTTGTGAACTTGCCACCGTCTAGCTCAGAAATCAAGCCATCTCGAACTAATCTTCCCAACAAGGGATAGATCAGTCCGGGAGAGGGGGCCCAGTCGCCATCGCTTCTATTGATGGATTCCTCAATGATCCCTTTTCCCGTGAGTTCCTTCTCAGATAACAGGTACAGTACATAGTATCGTGTAAATCCTCGTGGGACTTTCCCTGGAGTTAGCGTCATTCAAATCACCCGTATCTCTGGCGATACTAACTAGACAGGGAAATATAAGTATATCACTAGCGATATTGTAGCGGGTCGTAATTGAGTAAGATAAAAATCATTTTACGAGCAAAAACACATATACTGTTGGAAAAGATTACCATATTAAATAAATAATCCATGTATAATTTAGTAGTGATTTGAATTGTATAACATTGAATCCACTCCAGATATTAGCCTTGGAGACGAGCTTACGGTTTTAGTTTTGAAGGGAAAAGGCGACAGCATCATCAGTCGGATGAAAGATGGAAGAGTAATTTTATTCAACCGGGAAAACGTGCTATTTAATGAACTAGAGCCAGGAATGACAGTACAGGCGAAGGTGAGCTTTATTGCTCAGAATTACATAATCGTCGATCCAGTTTCACCTCCAGAACGAGGGGAAGAGGCAATAAAACTTGGGTTACAGATGGTAGCAGAAACCGAGAACTGGGAAAACGCGATAATTGCCAATGCGTTGCTCCATATAATCGAGATACTAGAAGAATCATAAGCTTTTTCCTTTTTTTCTTCCATTTTCTGGATAATAAATCAGGTGTTACTAGTTTTGAAATGGTAACAATGAACAAAAAGAGCGTAAAATAATTTAAAAAAATACGTTTCAACACAATTGCAGTTTATTATAGTTGTAGGAAGGAGAGGATAACAGGGATATTTCATTGTCAGATGTGAAGGAGTACACTCGCGTGATGCTCAAGGCCGCAATTGACCTGTGGGGAGAGGAAAGGGCAGAAGAGATGAGGCCTCATGTTGAGAGCATCTCAAAGGCAGTTTGGATAGTTGGAGATATACAGCTCGATCCAAGGACTGAGCCTGTAACGAGGCTCATACACAGGAGAGATGAGTAGTTGAAGCCATACGAATTGAGCCTTGCAGAGGCATCGTCAAAGATAAGGGACGGCGTTCTGTCTCCGTTAGACCTCGCAGAATCGTTGCTTGATAGGATTGACGAGATCGAACCATTGTTAGAGGCTTGGGTCACGGTCAACGGGGACCAGGTGAAGAGAGACGCCGAGGAGTCTATAAGAAAACTCCGGAAGGGCGTGCAGAGGAGCGGGATTCACGGTATACCGGTAGGGGTAAAGGACATCTATTTTACGAATGGGATGAAAACAACAATGGGTTCACCAATATACAGCAATTTTGTGCCAACAGTGGACGCGGATATACTGACGACCATGAAAGAAGCAGGAGGAATAGTTCTCGGGAAAACAGAGACCACGGAGTTCGCCCTGCATGACCCAGCTCCAACAAGGAACCCCTGGGATACCAGGCACACCCCGGGGGGCTCAAGCAGCGGGTCCGCAGCAGCCGTAGCATCAGGCATGTGTCAAGTAGCTTTTGGAAGCCAGACAGGAGGCTCGGTGATAAGACCAGCTAGCTACTGCGGAATTGTGGGGGTAAAACCGACGTATGACCTCCTCAGTAGGGGAAACGTGTTCCCCCTCAGCTGGAGCCTGGATCATATCGGTTACATGACCAGGACGACACAGGACGCCCATATAATGCTAGAGGCATTAACGGGGATAGAGAAGGAATTGCTCCCCAGGGTAAACGCGCCCAAGGTTGGTCTGCTAGCGGGCTACTTTAAAGAAAACGCGACAGAGGAGGTATGGCAGGGTTTCGAGAAGACGGTGGCAAAAATATGGGGAGAAGGAGCGAATGTGGAAATGGCGATATTGCCAGAGAGCTTCAATTTGGCTCCAGATGTGCACAGGGTAATCATGTCAGTCGAGACTGCCGCAGTCCATGAGGACATGTTCAAGACAAGAGGAGACGAGTATAGGAGCTATATGAGAGGATTCATCGCGTCAGGACTCTTGGTTCCAGCCACAGCCTATCTAAGGGCACAGCGCCTACGGGGCCAAATAATACTGGATATGAGAAATTTGATCGAACGGTTCGACTGCGTAATCTGTCCATCAGCGACTGATTCGGCTCCAGAGGGACTGGAGTGGACGGGAAGTCCTGCGTTCAACTCACCGTGGAGTTTGACAGGATTTCCAAGCATCACAGTTCCATCAAGCCTGACGGAGAACGGTCTGCCACTGGGACTGCAGATAATAGGAACTCCCTACTCCGAGTGGGAACTCCTAAGGATAGCAGCTTGGTGTGAGGATAAGCTGGGGTTCGGGACCCGCCCGATAGACCCTAGAGAGTTTTGATCTCCCTACCGTTCATGGTAGCAATTACCTCCACGAGTTCCCCTATACCGCTGCTCCTGATCTTTTTTCCAATTACCTCATCGATCTGGAATATTCCAGCGGGATTGTCCATGAAAACTTGGATCGATACAGGTTTCACGTCTCCCCTAACGATGTTAACTTTGTTGATCGCCTGGGCGGAGATCGCATTGATATCGTTTTTGCCTGAGAGGTACGGGATCCTTGAGCGACCCTCCGCCATATCGGTTCCATCAGCAACTGTGACTATACCTGCCTCAACGCTGAGACAGGGAACTGAGTTATCGGACGAGTAAATGGCATGGAGAACCTCGGATTTAATGCGGTAAGCAAGCTCAGGGTCACTATCATAAAGTTTGAGAAGAAGTCTATCGAGAAGGTTGCTGGCAAGTAACGCGCCAGTTTTCTCGTGATCTATCCTGTGGATGGCGTTTCCCACGTCATGGAGGTAGGCTCCAAGCAGGACTATAAGTCTGGCATCATCATAATCGCACACACCGTTCATAACCGAAGACGGCTCCACGGCATCCGTCAGGAGAGAGAATATATCAAGTGCGCTACCTGCAATAATCTTGGCGTGAACAGGCCCGTGGTCATTGTAACCAAGGCGCTTCACCGCCATGACGTTAGCCATTTTGAGGTAGCTTTGGGTCTCGGTGTCATTCTCAAGGAACCTAAAGGCTTTAGATAACAAGCGCGAATCAAGGTGTCGGTGGATAACTCGGTTAGAAACGGTGACCATATGCCATGATATTACCGAGGCGTTTAAGTATCCACCGAGGGCTTCGGGAAAGAGAGGGTAAACTTCGTTCCTTCCCCCTTCTTAGTTATGAATGAGAGGGAGCCTCCATGGCTCTCGACTATCCTCTTTGCGGTGGGAACCCCCAGCCCGTTACCCTGTTTCTTGCTAGACACAAAGGGCTCAAACAAGAATTCCTCAGCCTCAGGAGGAATACCTGTCCCTGAATCCTCTATTCTAATTTCAACTGAATCAGGAGAATCAAATATACTGATACGCAGTTCTCCTCCATCCTCCATGGCCTCAACCGCGTTAATCACTAACTTTTGAATTGCAAGAGCTGTCTTTGCGGGATCAACATGAACATAGAGGGACTCATCATAATCCCTTACAACGGAAATATTGTTGGGTATCTCAGAGTTGGAAAGGGCGAGATCAGCTATCTTAGCCGCCTTAGTTTCCAATGGGTTAATGACGTGCCCCGTGTAATAATCCCTGAAGCTATCGAGTATCCCTGTTGCCTGTTTAAGGGATTGGCGAACCATATCATATAGCATCTCATTGTCTGGGCTCTTCTGGAGCAGATACACGGCGTTCTGGATGGTCTGGAGAGGGCTGCGTAGATCATGAGCTAGCTCACTGGAGATATGACTCATCTTTTTGATGACTTGTCTCTCTATCTCCTGCATTTCTTCGGAGGAGAACTCTTTTTCGTCGCCTAGTTCAGACATTTCCATCACCTGGTATACGTAGCGGCTGATAATTGATGCCAGTCGAATATAATCAGTTGCATCTCGCAGATCATTAGTAATAAAAGGGAATGTACGTTTTTGAAACGGGGAACCATGAAGGAGTACACATTTGCTAAACCTGAGACCGATGAAGATTTTGAGGCGCTTTACAAGGTGATGGACGTAGCGTTTGGTGACGAGGATGTCAGGAGCATCACAAGAAGGTTCGTGGAACATCACCCAGATATGAACAGGGAACACATTTTCATGGTTAAACAGGAGGATAGAGCTGTTGCAGGGTTGCTCCTTATCCCACAGGTCTGGAGACTTGGCGAGGTAAAGCTAAAGGTGGCAGAGATGGGTTGCGTTGGAACCGATCCCGAGCATAGAAGAAAAGGGGTACAATGGATCCTCAACGATGAGTTCGACAAATATGCAATAGAACAAGGTTTTGATCTCTGCGTTCTTGCAGGGATACCGTATTTCTATAGGCAGTTCGGGTACCAGTATGCGGTTGAACTTGATTATTCTACAGAGATAAATTTAGGGAAAATTCCGGATAACGAAACAGAGATACGGGTAGAGGATTTCACAGAAGAACACATCGAGAAGGCAGATATTTTTCTGAGGAGGGCACAGGAAGGATACCTTGTCCACAGTGTCCGAACAGAGGATATATGGGAAATGCAACAGAAGACGGGGACATATGGAGGCGAACCCTTCAAAGCAGTCTCCCTGCATCTCAGTGGCGAGTTTGTTGGTTATTACAGGTATGTTGTGGATAAGGAAAAGAGGACACTCTACATCAAGGAACTTGGAGTCGATGAAAACGTATCAGTCGGAGACCTTACTGGAGTAATCAAAAAACATGCATCAAAGATGGGTCTGACCGAGTTAAAGACAGGGTTACCCCACCAAGACGAGGTTAATAAGTACCTAATATCACTGGGGGCAAAGACAAACAAACCTTATACATGGCAGGTAAAGATCCTAGATCTCACGAACTTCCTAACTAAGCTGATACCAGTTCTGGAGCATCGGATCGAGGACTCAGAATTCAAAAGCGTAAGCAAGGACCTTACAATGAATTTCTGGAAATTCGCAGTCAGTATGAAGATAGAGGAAGGAAAAATAGTCTCCATAGAAAAGGTGCATGGAGAGAAGGACAGAACAATTGGCCTGAACCCATACGCGTTTATCAAGCTGGCGCTTGGCTACAAGAGCAGGGTAGAGCTAGAGGAAATGTACTCTGATTTCTGGGTCAGGGGTGAATTGGGGGGTCTGATTGACGTCATGTTCCCGAAACAACCCGGCTACATCCACTACTGCTACTAACCCATACTTTTAACGAGGAACCGTACTACATCTAAGGCGAGTGAACACCATGGAGTCATCCGATTTCGACAAGTTGCAGCTGAGTGAGGAGCTCCAAAAGGGCATAAGAAAAGCAGGATTCACAAAGATGACTCCCATCCAAGAAAAAGCCATTCCTTTACTTCTCAGTGGGAGAGACGTGATAGGTCAGGCGCAGACTGGTACCGGGAAGACCGCTGCCTTCGGGATACCCTTGCTGGCCAAGGTAGACCCCTCTAAACCGTTCACACAGGGAGTAGTACTGGCCCCCACGAGGGAGCTGGCTACACAGATCGCGGCGATGCTCAGGAGCTACGCCAAGTTCATGGATATAAAGATACTCTGCATCCATGGGGGAAGAAAGATGCAGAGGCAGATCGCGTTACTCTCAAGACCGACACACGTGATCATTGCCACGCCTGGAAGACTTCTGGACCTGATCAGGAAACGGGGCGTAATTGACCTTAGACGAGCAAAGGTAGCTGTTATCGACGAGGCTGACAAGATGCTGGAGATGGGGTTCATGAAAGAGGTCACAGGGATCCTGAGCGCCCTCCCATATGTGAGGCAGACCAGTCTCTGGTCCGCAACTATAGGTCAGGATATTATCGATATCTCGTTTAGACACATGAGACACCCCCGTAAGGTCCTCGTTTCCAGCGATGAGATAGCCCAGACAAACGTCAACCAGTTCTATATCGAGGTCGATGAAGACACTAGGGACGCCAAGTTATTCGAGCTTCTGGACGAGCTGGATGTAGACAGGGGATTGATTTTCTGTAACACGAGGGTCAAGGTGGACCAGCTTTCAGAGAAGCTGAGACAAGAGAGATACCTTGTAGAGCCTCTTCACGGGAGATTCACCCAGACACAAAGGGATATCGCTATCACGAAGCTTCTGAAGAGGCAGGCGAAATACCTCGTCTCAACTGATGTGGCGTCAAGGGGGCTTGATATCAAGGGTCTGACCCACATCATCAACTACGAGGTACCCGAGGACCCCGAGGTATATTTCCATAGGATTGGCAGGACCGCAAGGAAAGGAGAAAAAGGCATCTCGATTACACTGGTGAGTGAGAGGGAGGAGGAGTACCTCTTCGACATAAAGCAGATGACGAATACAGAGATGGCAGAGTGGAATCCGTCCTTGGGATAAATTGAAAAACGGAAAACGCGTTTTCAGGTATGAAGTACCCGCTCTTTATTGTGGACGTTTTCGCTGAGGCAAAGTACGAGGGAAACCAGCTGGCAGTCGTAATAGATGAGGTCGGACTGGAAACCGAGCACATGCAGACGATCGCTCGTGAGATGCATTTCAGCGAGACCACGTTCATAACAGGATACGATCTGGAAAAGAAGACATTCAAAGTAAGGATTTTCACGCCTGAAAGCGAGCTGCCCTTTGCTGGGCATCCTACACTGGGAACTGCTTACATAGCTCAAAAGGAACTGTTGAAGGAAAAGGTCGAAGAGCTGACCCTCGACATGAAAGCAGGATTGATCCCTGTCCAGTTTAACTACGAGGGAGATGAGCCTGGGGTGATATGGATGAAGCAATTGAACCCAGTATTCGGCCCGACGCATCAGGTTGAAAAGTTCGCTGAGATACTCGGATTAACGCCCGAGGATTTCGACAGGGATTACCCAATACAGGAAGTGTCAACTGGAGTCTACTTCTACATGGTCCCATTGAAGACTAGGGATGCGTTAAAACGCGTAAAAGTTGATATCGAAAAGCTGATCGAGTACAGCAAGGGAAAGAAGGCGAGCTGGCCTTTCATGTTCTGCAGGGAACCAGAGGACCCTTCTAACCACATCAAGGCACGTATGATAGGAAGCTG
This sequence comes from Candidatus Bathyarchaeota archaeon, assembly GCA_030613835.1. Taxonomy (GTDB): domain Archaea; phylum Thermoproteota; class Bathyarchaeia; order TCS64; family TCS64; genus RBG-16-57-9. The sequence goes on from JAUWLH010000035.1 coordinate 8,984, forward strand.
GGAGGATCCAGCAACGGGCAGCGCGAATGGATGCCTAACCGGGTACCTTGTCAAGCACAAGTACTTCGGCGATTCCAAGATCGATGTGAGAGTGGAGCAGGGAGCTGAGATCAACCGTCCGTCGATACTCTACTTGAAAGGGGAAGAGGTTGGAGACGGGATCAGCGTGGAGGTAGGCGGGAAGGTCGCCTACGTGGCAAAGGGAGAACTCGTATAAGTGGGTGTTAAATCCACCACGTAACACGTAATGGTGATTAAATTGAAGCTCAAGGAAAGTTTTCCATTAGCTGAGAAGCTCGTTTACTTTGACAACGCCGTTATGGGGTGCCTGCCGCAAAGCACCCTCGATTTGATGAAATCCTACAACTCCGCTCTCGTTGACCACATGAGCGGAAAGAGTCAGTGGGCGTTCAACGTCGAGGAGGGCACAAACGCGAAGAAGAACGCGCTGGGTCTCTTCTCCAAGGTGATCGGCGCAGAGGTGAGCGAGGTCAGTAGCGTACCAAACGCCTCAACGGGAATGAACGTCGCAATGAGCATGATACCGATAAAGAAGGGAGACAACGTGGTATCCACCGACTTGGCGTTCCCCATGGGCGCGGCACTTGTCAGGAAAGCAGAGGAGAGGGGCGCCAAGGCCAGGTGGCTGGCAAGCGAGAATGGCGTGGTTGGCACAAAAGCCTTCGAGAAAGCAATAGACGACGACACGGCCATCGTTTACATCGACCAGCCTAGCTGGTTCAACGGGTACCTCTTCGACGTAAAAGCAATCGCGGAGTTGGCCCACGATCACGGCGCCTACCTGGTGGTGGACGCGACACAGAGCATGGGGTCCATCGAATGGCAGATAGACAGAACTGGCGTGGATTTCGCCGCAACCAGCACGTACAAGTGGTTGCTGGGAGGGATGCCTTCCCACTGCACGGGATTCATGTACATAAAAGAGGAGCACGTTGACAGGTATGACCCAGTATACGTGAGCGGAGGCGCTTACAGCTACGAGCAAGGTGGGGTTGAGGGTCTGTACAAGGAGCACAAATTCGAGCTGAACAAAGGGATAGGCAAGTACACGGTCTCCAGGAGCCCTGATATCACTATGATGACAGCCGAGAACAGCATGAAAGTACTGCTCGACCACGGCATGAAGGAGATAGAGACCCAGAACAGGAAGCTAACCACGAGGCTTATCGACGGTCTCCTGGGGAGGGGATACGAGGTCCAGACGCCCCTTGATGAGGAGCGACGGTGCTACATGAACGTAAAGACGCCTGAACTGAAGACTGTGGTGGAGAAACTGAACGCCGAGAACTACTGGTGTGCCCAGAGAGTCGGAGGCATCAGGGTCTCACCACACTTCTACAATACCCTTGAACAGGCTGACAGGTTCATGGACAAGCTTGACGAGGTCGTCAAGTCCCTCTAATATCCCTTAATATCTTTCTTATACTCGCTAGACATATCCATAGGTCATGGACTACGAGGGAAGGCTCAGCAGAGTACGCGAGGCCATGCGAAAGAAAGGCATAGCCCTCATGTATCTTAGAAGGGGCGCCAACCTGTTCTACCTGACAGGTATAAAGCGGAAGGGACCCGAGCTCACGGACAGCAACAGTTATGGGGATTATATCCACGGCGCTTACATCACGTTAAGGGGGGGCATAACCATCCTCGTACCTCGGAGGGGGGCGAGTGGCTGGCAGAGGCAGACCGAGGGAAAG